>CALKXT010000070.1 GCA_938003685.1 uncultured Sulfitobacter sp.
CGCATCGGGGCCTTTGTCGTAAGCTGCATCCATGACATTAGATACCGCATGGGTGCGCGCCCAATTCCCCGCTTTCGCTGAACCTTCTTTGCAGGGCCAAGCGTTTTTTGAAAACGCTGGCGGGTCTTATACCTGTAGCCAGGTCATTGATCGGCTGTTCCGCTTTTATACCCAACGCAAGGTACAGCCCTATTCTGCCTATCAGGCCAGTGCGCTGGGGGGTGCAGAAATGGACGAGGCCCGCACGCGGATGGCTGCGATCCTTGGGGTTGATGGCGATGAGTTAAGCTTTGGCCCCTCAACCACGCAAAATACCTATGTGCTTGCGCAGGCCTTTGGTCAGATGATGCAGCCGGGTGAAGCGGTCATTGTCACCAACCAAGATCACGAGGCCAACACTGGCCCTTGGCGACGCTTGGCCGATCGCGGCATTGAAGTGCGCGAATGGTGCGTAGACCCAGATACGGGGCATCTGGATACCGCTGACCTCGAAAATCTGCTGGATGAAAAAGTACGGTTGGTGTGTTTTCCGCATTGCTCAAACGTGGTGGGGCAAGTGAACCCAGTCACAGAAATCACCGCATTGGCCCATGCCGCTGGTGCCTTTGTCTGTGTGGATGGCGTGTCCTACGCGCCGCATGGATTTACCGATGTGGGTGCACTTGGCCCAGATATCTATCTGTTCTCGGCCTATAAAACCTTTGGACCACATCAAGGCTTGATGGTGATCCGGCGTGCGTTGGCTGAGTTACTGCCCAATCAGGGCCATGTGTTTAACGCCGATAGTTTGTACAAACGCTTTACCCCGGCAGGACCAGATCATGCGCAGGTCGCAGCCTGTGCCGGTATGGCGGATTATGTCGATGCATTTTATGCGCACCATGTGGGCGGAAATGATGGCCCCACGGCACGTGGTGCAGTTGTGCATAACCTGATGCGCGCCCATGAAACGGAATTGTTGCAGCCTTTGCTGGACGGGGTAAAGTCACGTAACTCTGTGCGCTTGATTGGCCCGTCTGTTGCCACAGACCGTGCGCCCACAGTGGCAATAGCGCTAAACCGTCCCGGCGCAGATGTTGCGGCTGATCTGGCAAAGCACGGTATCATGGCTGGAGGCGGCGATTTTTACGCAGGGCGTGCCCTGACGGCGATGGGCGTGGACCCCGAAAAAGGCGTTTTGCGCCTTAGCTTTACTCATTATACAACTCAAGGTGAAGTTGATCAGCTTTTAACAGCACTAGACGAAGTTTTGTGAAACCAATACCTTGACTGATCCGTGTCTGTCCTAAGTTCAGGGGAACGCACGCAAGAGGGCAATAGGTATGAGCGACACAAAACCGATCATTATGTGGTTCCGCCGTGATCTGCGCTTAAGCGATCATGCTGCACTGTCAGCGGCCTGCGAAACGGGGTGCCCGGTGATCCCTGTGTTTATCTATGATGATCTGGTTGAGGGGCTGGCGGCTGCACCGAAATGGCGTTTGGGGTTGGGCATTGCTGCGCTTCAAGAAAGTCTCCGCGCCAAAGGATCGCACCTTATTCTGCGCCGGGAAGGTCAGGCATTGAAGGTGCTGCAAGACCTGATTGCCGACACCGGGGCAGATGCTGTGTATTGGTCCCGTTTATATGATCCTCAAACCGTAGCACGCGATACGCAAGTCAAAGAAGCGTTGAAGTCGGGCGGCATTGAGGCGCGATCCTTTGGTGGCCATCTCATGTTCGAACCTTGGACGGTCGAGACAAAGACAGGCGGCTATTACAAAGTATATACGCCGTTCTGGAATACGGTGAAGAATGTTGGTGTTGATCCTGCAAGGGCGACGCCGCGCGATATCACAGAACCAAAGGTATGGCCGACCAGCGACGATTTAGACGCATGGAATATGGGGGCTGCGATGAAGCGCGGAGCTGATATTGTACTGCCCTTTGTCCAAGCGGGCGAGAAAGCTGCTCAAGGTCGCTTAAGCTATTTCATTGATGAATTGGTTGATGGATATGGTGACAACCGCGACATCCCGTCTGTTGATGGCACTTCCTGTTTGTCTGAAAATCTCGCGCTTGGTGAGATCAGCCCACACCAGTGCTGGCACGCTGGTCACCGCGCGATGCAAGAGGGCAAACGCGGCGCTGAGAAGTTCCTGAAGGAAGTTGTATGGCGCGAGTTTGCCTATCACCTTATGCACCACACCCCGCATATGTTAGAAAGTAACTGGCGTGAGGAATGGGAAGCCTTCCCATGGAAAACTGATCCAGACAGTGCGGATGTTTTGGCATGGAAGCAAGGCCGCACAGGTATCGTTTTTGTCGACGCCGCGATGCGCGAGCTTTATGTCACCGGGCGTATGCACAACCGCGCGCGGATGATTGTGGCCAGTTATCTGACCAAACATTTAATGACGCATTGGCGCGTTGGGATGGCGTGGTTTGAGGAATGTCTGATTGATTGGGATCCGGCAAGCAATGCGATGGGCTGGCAATGGGCCGCGGGGTCAGGTCCAGATGCGTCGCCCTATTTCCGAGTGTTCAACCCGGATACACAGCTGGACAAATTCGACAAGCAACGCGACTACGCCAGCCGTTGGATCGCGCAAGGGCGTTCTAACCCGCATAAAGATGCGCTGGCGTTCTTTGATGCGATCCCGCGCAGTTGGGGCCTGACGCCGAGTGATCCATATCCCGAACCAATCGTATCCTTAGATGAAGGCCGCAAGCGCGCTTTGGCCGCTTATCAGGATCGCGGGTTTTAATCTTTGTTAATAATTGAAGGGCGGATACACTTGAACCGCCTCGGACCAGAAGGACAGCACACTTGGGCATGATATTGACAAGTACAGAAGGGCAAACGGACCTGCCGCGATACTTTGCACGCGTATATGCGATGGCGCAGGATATGCAGCATGGGCGTGTGGACTTTGTGTTACCTGATGGGCGAATATTTCGCGCAGAAGGGGGCAAGCCCGGTCCCGTTGCTGAACTGCACATCCACAACAGCGACCTTTTTGCCCGTCTGATCCGCGAGGGCGACCTTGGGTTTTGTGATGCCTATCTTGATGAATGGTGGTCCACACCTGATTTGCAAGCCTTCATGGATTTGGTCCATGCCGATAACGAAGACATTTATGATGGTTTTCCCGGTATGGGGCTGCTGCGGATGTTTGAACAATTCCGGTTCTGGCTACAACGCAACAATAAGGGGCAGGCGCGCAAGAACATCAGCTATCACTATGATCTTGGAAATGAATTTTACGGCCTTTGGCTGGATGATACGATGACCTATTCATCAGCTTTGTTTGAGGACGGCGCCCAGCAATCTCTAGAGGCGGCCCAGACAGCCAAATACGCTTCTATGGTGGATCAAATGGACGTACAGCCCGGTGATCATGTTCTTGAGATTGGTTGCGGCTGGGGCGGGTTCGCTGAATATGCCGCCAAGGAACGTGGGCTAAAGGTGACGGGTCTGACGATCAGCAAAGAGCAGTTTAACTATGCCAAGCAGCGCATTGAAAGTGCTGGATTATCTGATCTTGTTGAGTTCAAGCTTCAAGATTACCGTGATGAACGTGGCACCTATGATGGCATAGCTAGTATCGAGATGTTTGAAGCCGTTGGCGAAAAATACTGGCCTGTATATTTCGACACTTTGCGCGAACGCCTAAAACCGGGCAAGGCGGCAACGCTTCAGATCATTACGGTCGATCACCGTCGTTGGGACGTTTATAAGCGCGGCGTTGATTTTATCCAGAAATACATTTTTCCGGGCGGCATGTTGCCCAGCCCCAAGGTGCTGCGCGAACAGGTCGAAAAGGCTGGGTTGGTCGTTGATAAATCCATCGAATTTGGCAAAAGCTATGACATTACGCTGCGCCGTTGGCATGAGACCTTTAACGAAAAATGGGATCAGATCGCCACAATGGGTTTTGATGATCGGTTTCGGCGCATGTGGAATTTTTACCTCACTTCTTGCGCAGCGACATTTGACAGTGGAAATTGTGATGTGACGCAGATTACGGTAAGGCGACCCATCTAGGGTGATCTAAACCGTATAAGGAGCGACCCCATGCCCACAGCCGCACGTTTGGTGGCCGCTATTTGTTTGGCGATCGTGGCCTTTATTTTGTCTGGTATGATTATGCCATTGATGCCCGAGAGTACTAATTTCGGGATATTCGTTCCTTTGAACGTGGTATTGGGTCTGCTATCGGGATGGTTCATTATGGGATCTCGGGTTGGTGGGGGCACGACAGCTGCGATCAACAACGGATTGACGGGTGTGTTTGTGTTGTTGCTTTGGGGCATTGGCGTGCAAGCCTGCAACGAAATGGTACGTCTTGCTATGAAGAACCGCTATGATGGCGCGTTTGAAGCCTTGGTCGCGGTGTTCCAGATCGGCGCTGAATACGGTTTGCTGATCGCCACTGTGAACATCGGGGTGTTTCTGGTTGTTGCGGCCGTGATCAGCGGTTTGGTGACGGAATTTGCTGGCAACCGCTGGAGCTGACGCAATGAAAAACCTGTTCTTTTACGGGACTTTGCGCCACCTTGCGCTGCTTGAGATCGTCATGGGACGTGGTGCAGCCACATTGGATGTGGTGGCGGCGGTTTTGCCAAATCACCTAGTTACCTCGGTTGCTGAGGGGCCGTTTCCCACCATCGCATATTCAACAGACGACACCGCTGATGGGGTGCTGGTGCGTGGGTTGAATACAGATGACATTGCACGTCTAGATTTCTATGAAGGTAGTTTCGATTATGACCTGAAATCGGTGACTTTGGCTGACGGACAATGTGCAGAGGTGTATTTCCCTCAAGTCGGGCGATGGACGCCGCAAGCGCCTTGGGATTTGGCGCATTGGGAGGCGGAATGGGCTGAACTGTCCTGTCACGCTGCACGCGAGGTCATGGGGTACATGGGCCGCAAGACCCGTGACGAAGTTGACGCGATGTTCCCTATGATCCGTAAACGTGCAGGATCAAAAGTGAATGCGGGGCAATCCTTGCATGGGGCAGGGACGATGCATGGTAAGGTCGATGTGATCCGCCGTCACCGCAGTTATGCGCATTTTTTTGCCTTGGATGAGATGCAAGTGCGTCACGAGCAATTTGATGGCACGATGTCTGATACGCTGGATCGTGCCGTGTTCATTGCGGCGGACGCGGCAATACTACTGCCCTATGATCCAGTGCGTGACCGGGTTCTTTTGGTCGAACAAATGCGCATGGGGCCATTGGCACGTGGTGACACATCCTGTTGGCAGTTAGAGCCCATCGCGGGCCATATTGATGCAGGTGAATCGCCTCAACAGGCTGCGCTGCGTGAAGCAGAAGAAGAGGCAGGGTTAAATCTCAGCGCGCTTGAAAAAGTGGCGCAGGTCTATGCTTCGCCTGGCAATTCTACTGAATTTTACTATATTTTTGTGGGCCTTGCTGATCTGCCTGACGGGGTAGAGGGCACCGGCGGATTGGCCAGCGAAGGCGAGGATATAAAGTCGCATGTGATGAGTTTTGATACCTTGATGACGCTGATTGATCGCCTTGAGGCTGCAAATGCGCCGCTGGTTTTGGCCGCCTATTGGTTGGCACGTAACCGTGAACGGTTAAGAGGCTAGCTACTGCTTGAAGGCTTGAGGTTGTTCGGGGTGGCAGATACACCTGTGGCAACATCAATTGGGGGCATTCATGCACGTAGCAAATGATCTGGCGCAGGCCATCGGAAATACACCTTTGATACGGCTCAAAAAGGCCAGTGCGCAAACCGGGTGTGATATTTACGGCAAGGCCGAATTTATGAACCCCGGCCAGTCGGTCAAAGACCGCGCGGCACTGTTTATCATTCGAGATGCGATTGCCAATGGCACGCTGAAACCGGGTGGCACAATTGTTGAGGGCACAGCGGGCAATACTGGCATTGGATTGGCATTGGTTGGGGCTTCGATGGGGTTCAAAACCGTGATCGTGATTCCAGAAACCCAAAGCCAAGAAAAGAAAGATATGTTGCGGCTGGCGGGCGCGGAACTGGTGCAAGTTCCAGCGGCCCCTTATCGTAATCCTAACAACTTTATACGGTATTCTGAACGGCTGGCGCATGAACTGGCGCGCAACACCAACGAAGGCGTGATCTGGGCCAACCAGTTTGATAATGTTGCCAACCGTCAAGCGCATATCGAAACCACAGGACCCGAAATTTGGGAACAAACTGGCGGTAAGGTTGATGGCTTTTGTTGTGCTGTTGGGTCGGGCGGGACCTTGGCTGGCATCGCTATGGCGTTGCAACCTAAGGGTGTTAAAATTGCGCTGGCTGATCCGGATGGCGCGGCATTACACAGCTATTATACCAAAGGCGAATTGGCGTCTGAAGGCGGGTCGATTGCCGAAGGCATCGGTCAGGTACGGATCACTAAGAACCTTGAGGGTTTAAAGCCTGACTTTAGCTATAATGTATCAGACGCCGAAGCCTTGCCTGTTGTGTTCGACCTATTGGAACATGAGGGATTGTGTTTGGGCGCGTCTTCAGGTGTGAATGTTGCTGGTGCCATGCGCATGGCACGTGAGATGGGACCGGGCCACACGATTGTGACGATCTTGTGTGATTTTGGCACGCGCTATCAATCAAAACTGTTCAACCCTGATTTCTTGCGTGAAAAAGGCCTTCCAACGCCTAGCTGGCTAGAGCGTGCGCCAGCCTCTATTCCCGGCGTTTTCGAAGACGTATGAAAAGGTTCTTAGCACCTGTTTGGATGGCTTGCGTTCTGGCGCTGGCATTGGTCAGCGCATCTGTGGCTCAAACCACTTCGAACGCCGAACGTGAACGCTATAACGCTCTTACGTTGCGCGCCGAAGAAGCCATTAAAAACGACACGCTCGAAGAAGAAACCTTTGAAGCGATGCGGGCACGGATTGCTGAGTATCGGGCGGAATTTGATGCCGCGCGCAATGCAAACGCCGTTCGCATCGCGACATTGCGCGAACAATTAAGTGCGCTTGGGCCGGCCCCAGAAGAGGGGGCAACGCCTGCCGAAGATCTTGATATCACAGCCCGTCGAACTGAACTGAATGCACAGCTGACAGCGTTACTTGCGCCCGTTCAAACGGCAGAATCCTCATTTGTTGAGGCAGACGCGCTGGTGCGCCAAATTGACCAACTGTTGCGCAGTAGACAAACGAACAAATTGCTCTCAACGAGTCCCTCTCCCTTAAACCCGGTGCATTGGCCACAGGCGATCGAAGATGTCAAAGCAGCGATCAGCGGTGCATGGATGCAGGGCGACCAAAGCAACCCTCCGCAGGTTTGGGAGGACGTCAGAGGCAATCTGCCCATCGTCTTCTTATCTGCGTTCATTGGGTTGGTTTTGATCTTTCGTGGGCGTCGTTGGTCCACCAAGATTGTTGGCCGTCTGGGTCAGATGGGCGCGCGTGGATTTGGCATCTGGCGCTTTGTTATATCACTGTTGCGCATTATTTTCCCGTTTGTTGGCCTTACCTTAGTTGCTCTTGCCATAGGTTCTGCTGGGGTGCTTGGGGACAGGGGCAACGAGGTTCTAATCTTGGTGCCTATTATCGGGGGAATGATGCTTGGCTTTCGCTGGGTGTCTGATCGTGTGTTTTCGCGTGATGATGACGAGGCATTGTTGTTGTTCAGCCAAGAGGCGCGAAAAGAAGCACGGTTCTTTGTCAGTGTGATCACCATCATGATTGTGATCGACGTGATATTGGAAACGCTGCTTGAATATGTGTCTCCAGCCACTGCAACGCAGTCGGTGATTGGATTGCCGATTTGTATCATCATCAGCTTTTCCTTGTTTCGTATCGGTAAAATATTGCGCAGCGCGCATGGCCTTGAGACAAACACTGTTGATGCTGATCAAGAAGCCACGCGCGTTACAACCTTTCAACGTGTCGTGCGCAGCTTGGGTACTGGGGCGGTTATTGTAGCTTGTATTGCGCCGTTGCTTATGGCCGCGGGGTATTTTGATGCATCCAAAGCATTGTTACAGCCCTATGTAATGACGATGATCTTGCTTGGTCTGGTTATGGCTTTGCAGCGCTTTCTAGCTGATATTTATGGCGCGGTGACGGGGCAGGGCATACAGGCTCGCGAAACCTTGATGCCGGTCATTTTTGGCATGGCCCTGATCGTGTTTGCAGCACCATTGTTGGCATTGATTTGGGGTGCGCGTCTGACGGATTTGACCGAAGTCTCCGCGACCTTGGGGCGGGGCATTTCGCTAGGTGACAGCAGAATTTCACCAACAGATTTCCTAAAATTCGCTGTCATCTTTGTGATTGGATATGCGCTGACACGGTTGGTGCAGGGTCTTTTGCGCAGCAATGTGTTGCCCAAGACTAAAATTGATATTGGCGGGCAAAACGCGATTGTCTCTGGTCTTGGATATGTCGGTATTTTCTTGGCCGCACTTGCAGCAATTACAGGTGCTGGGATTGACCTTTCATCGCTTGCGATCGTTGCGGGTGCCTTGTCCGTTGGTATCGGTTTTGGTTTGCAAAATATCGTCAGTAACTTTGTCTCTGGCATCATCTTGTTGATCGAACGCCCGATTTCGCAAGGCGATTGGATCGAGGTCGGCGGTCAGATGGGGTATGTGCGCGACATCTCCGTGCGCTCGACCCGGATTGAGACATTTGATCGTACTGATGTGATTGTCCCCAATGCTGATTTGGTCAGCGGGACAGTGACCAATTACACCCGCGGGAACACGGTTGGGCGGGTGATTGTTCAAGTCGGAGTGGCCTATGGTACGGATACAAGACGGGTCGATAAAATCTTGCGTGAAATCGCTGAGGCGCAACCCATGGTGTTGGCATCACCTCCGCCAAATGTAGTTTTTATGAACTTTGGTGCGGATGCATTAGAATTTGAAATCCGGATGATGCTGCGTGATGTGAACTGGATGCTGTCAGTTAAGAATGATGTAAACCATGCCATCGCAGAACGCTTTGCTGTTGAGGGGATCGAAATACCCTTTGCGCAGCGTGATCTGTGGATACGAAATCCCGAAGCGTTAACAGGGCCGGGGCCGTTAAAGGCCAGCAAAACACCCAAAGGAAAGGCGGGTTCATGACCGAGATGTTGTTCAGGGCTGATGCTTATCTGCGTGATGCGCCTGCGATGGTCGCGGGCCTTACGCCCGAAGGCGGCGTGGTTTTGGACAAGTCGCTGTTTTATCCTACCGGTGGTGGGCAACCTGGTGATTCAGGGTGGTTGGAATGGGACGGCAGACGTTTGCCAATTGCCACAACGATCAAGGGGGAGGGAAATGAGATTATTTTGGTCCCGGCAGAACCTAGCGCCCTTCCACCCCTAGGGGCACATTTGATTCAGGTGCTTGATTGGGACCGCAGATATCGGCACATGCGCGTGCATACGGCGTTGCACCTGTTGTCGGTTGTGATCCCTTTTGGAGTTACGGGAGGACAGATTTCCGCGACGCATGGCCGGATTGATTTTGACATGCCCGATGCGCCCACAGATCGCGACGATATTGAGGTCGCGCTGAACGATTATGTGTCAATGGACGCGCGTGTCAGTGATGGCTGGATCACGCAGACAGAATTGGCTGCTGCGCCACATTTGGTCAAGACAATGGCTGTGCAGCCCCCAATAGGCGCAGGCGACATCAGGTTGGTGCGCATTGGTGAAGAAGAGGGTTGGATTGACCTACAGCCCTGCGGTGGCACGCATGTTGCGCGCACCGGGGAAATTGGCTTGCTGAGATTGGGCAAGATTCAGAAAAAAGGGCGCATGAACCGCCGTGTTTATGTTCATTTAGACAGCTGAATATACAGACCCCACTTTTGCGCTGATTTTCTCTTGCAACTGGTCCCCACGCCACGCTAAACCCCCGCTCACGGATCGGTGGCCGAGTGGTCGAAGGCGCACGCCTGGAAAGTGTGTAGGCGGGAGACCGTCTCCAGGGTTCGAATCCCTGTCGATCCGCCATTTACCTTGTGTAAGCGATTGAAAGATAACATTAATATTCCCTTGTGTGCTCGTGCGGTACACTTTGTGGTACATTTTGGATTTAACGTTCCTGTAAAACAGTCACGGCAAACTGGCTTATAGCCATTTGTGGGATTTCCTTTGGTTGCTCTTTCGGAAAGCTCTTTGATGGCCGGCTGCCGAGCTCACGCACATGATATGGCATCATTCGGTCTGCATTTGAGAGCGGTGCCCGCTACCTTGTCTCCCGGAAGTTCCAAAAGCTTGGACATTGCTGCGCCATCTATCTCGCGCTTTTCAAGCAACGCATCAGCAATGAACTTGATACTATCAGCATGAACCTGCGCAATTTCCTTGGAGCGCGCATAGTGGTTCTTGAGATCAGTGTTCACCACTGATCCAAGCGGAGAAAATGGGTCCAGTGTCGTCATCTTCTGGTCGCTCAAAGCCAGCAGATTGTTCCCGTACAGTCCCCAAGAATAGCGCGCGCGGTAGGCAAGTTCGGTTGCTTGCTCAAGATCGTTCGCCGCGCCGTCGGACACGTTTCCGATGATACAAGCCTCGGCCGCGCGACCAGCCAAGACCGCAATAATTTGGTTGTCGACGGTCTGCTTCGTTGCGGCAAATGGCTTTCTGCTGACGTACTCCCCGCCGCGTGGTGTAACGCGGACGATTTCAGGTAAAGGGCAACTCAGCGCATGCGCTACCACCGCGTGACCAGCTTCGTGAATGGCGACACGGTAAAGATCTGCGGGGTCAACCTCAGGCACAATGCGGTCGAGTGCTGCGGTCAAATGGGTGTCGTTGATGCTTGCTTTTGCGCGCCGTGCTTTGCCGCGCGCATCTCGCAAGAGTGCGGCAACCTGTGCGCCAGACTGACCGATCATGCGATCCACGGCACACTGGAGATCAAGATGCCGTGCCGCGGTGCCCAGTTCCAGTTCGAAAAGACGCTGGATGCCAGCCTTGTCCGGAACAGCCAGGGCGATGTGAAGGTCAAACCGGCCGGGCCGTAAAATGGCGGGATCGACGTTGGCGACAAAGTTTGTAGCTCCGACAACAATAAGACCTGGCGTCTCATTGAGCAGGGTCAGGTGTTCGAGGAGTGCATTAACGATGGCCACGACATAGCCAGATGAACGACTGGATTGTGCTCGGCTGAAGAAAGAGTCGAGCTCATCCAAAAAGAAGATTGATGGTGCAGTGGACACGGCCTTTTCGACTTTCTCTGCAAGGACACGCAAGAAATCTCCTTGGTGTCCTGCGCGTTGACAATCACCATAGCTTGCCATGATCAAAGGAATATCAGCAGTGCCCGCCAAGGATTTGGCCAGAAGCGTTTTGCCCGTGCCAGGTGGTCCGTAGACGAGGATCGAAGATGTGACTTCTGACCAATCAAGACCACCGTCCCGCCACTGCGCCAGGTCATCAACCAACTGTTCCATGTCCGCTTTGACTGATGCTGGCAGATACATGTCTTCAATGCATAGCGTGTCCGAGCGCACTTGCACATCAGCGAAATTCGACAAAGCCGTGAGGCGCAGCGCGACTTTAATTGTGCTTTCCTCGTGGAAAGCACCTTGCAGCAAGGGCATGGTAAGCCTCTGAAGGTTTTCGTTGGACGGAAGACATTTGCGAACGAAGGCATCAGAGAGTTGTCCGGTTGCGGAATGTGTCTGACGCAGAATTTCGATCACCATGTCCGCATTGATCGGTGGAAGATCATACGAAGCGCTACAAAACGCTTTGCCGCTGGGGGGAAGGTCAGAAGCAGCGGACGCAATCGCAATGATCCTATCGCCTTTCGCTACCGTCCTTTCAACGCTCTTACCAAACGCCACCTTCGGATCGGTCGAAGACCTACTTGTGACATATTGAAGGGACACAATCGCCGTGCCTTCGAGGTCAACTCCGTCACAGACCAGTGCCTTTGCCGTTTGTTCAAAAATGTCCGGAAACACGTCTTTGAACACTTCGCGTTCTTCAGATGATGGCAGATTGAGCGCGGTGATGGCCTGCGGCGTTGCCATTGCAGCTACCTTGTCCGGACATGTCAAAAGCGCTGCAAAGCGGGCTGCATAAATCATTTCTGTTAAGGGCATTTTACGCGTTGGCATGCGTGAGATGCCATCTTCGTCGATCGTGTAAGGATCGATACCGTCAGCTTGATCTTTTGCTATGATGGCGCTGCCCAGTCGATCCGCAGAGGTGCCGATGACCTCTACAACAGGTTCCGCATATTCAACATCATCCGGAAAATCCATCAATGCGTCATCGGCAAAAAGATCATCTGGTTGGTGGCTTTGCGACACGGGGTGTCGGCGTCCGTGCATGAAGTCGTCATAGGTCTGGTTCAGAATTTTTCGTGTAAGAGACAATGAAAAAGAAGGGGGCGTGAGAGTGTGTTGGGGCAAGTGTATGCTCCTTTTTGTTCAATAAAAATAGAGAATGGGGCAAGTATCGTTGTCCGGATATCGTAAGCGTTGGTTTCCGGACAAACGGTGGCTATGCGTTCTTGTCCTGAAAACGGCTTTCGATTTCGTCTAACAACAGATGGATCAACGGTTCGGCTTGTATCCGATAAATTTCGCCCTGCGTGTTGATCGCGTCACGAAATTCAGACTTGGGGACAATCAATTCCGGTTGTTGCTCCGCGAGGGCGCGATGTGCATGCTCTTCTTCGTTGCGGGCGTCATATCCCGTTGGCATCTTGACCAAGCGGACGACTTCGGCGACCACGGCTTTGCTGAGGCCAAGTTGATGCTTCAAGCGCTTTTCAGGACGCGCACTGTAGCCGAGTTTGACTACGGTTTGCATTGGTAGATCAATGCGGAAAACATAGATCCAAGACGGTTTTGCGGTTCGTCCGGGACTGCACTGCTTGCAGGCACAATCACCCCACATCATGTTGACGACAGCGATATCTTGCAGCTGCCCACATGAGTGCTGGTACAATCTATAGCCGGCCTTCATGTTGTTGGCGGGCCCGATAAGGCCCCAACTCCATTTGCGGGATTGCTCGGCGTAGCGCTGCTCGCGGCAGGTCTCGCATCCGAGGTCGTGCCCCCCTTGAGAGGCCATCGTCACGCGGTGGAATTGCCTCCTGATCTGGTGACCGCATTCTGCGCGATAGTGGCCGTAATGGCGGTTTTTCGGGTCGCGTCCAAGCAGCCGCGCGCCCACATTACGGGCGTCACTCACACGTTGGGCCGAAATGCAGTGGGGGCATTCAGGTTTGTACCTGAGAATGACACTGACACGCTTGCGATGTTCGGAGCCGCAGGTATGGCAAAGGAGAGAAACGTGAAGGCGGTCTTGAACTCTCTTGGTGATCTTAAAACCGTTCTTCTTCGCTGCTTCGGACCAATGCGAAGGGATTTTACCGATGAAGGGTTTCGAAAAATCTCGGATAGGTTTCGAAGTCTGAAAAAGGCTCATGTATTCTGCGGTTGGGATGGTGCCGTGCATCTCTGATGCACCGGTATCGGCAGGCTGCAACGACATAGCGTGCTCCTATTAATGTTTGAAAACGGGAGGATGCACCGCGCCAGTATCGGCGCGGTTTATTTTGACAAGGTCAGGCTGCTGCGCTGACTTCGCATGTCCCGAACATTTCTGACTGGATTGTTGCGATTGCCAAAACCTGCGGGATCGCACGGGCCAATAGCGCTCGCTCTGCACCTTCTGGCGCTGACTTTGTCCGGCGATTGAGAGCCGCGTTCATGGTTTCATTCAGGGACGGGTGTTCTCCGGTCTCCAAGTCCAACAGGACAACAAGCGCGCGTACAGTCTCGACCAGAAGTGGAACAGCTGTATTGCGATTGTGCGAGCGGAGGAAATTGAAGGCTGCGGTCTCTGTTGCGACCCACGAATCCGCTGCGCGCTCTTGCATCCGTTCGACATGGACCAAGTCATCGTGAGGCAAGCCATTCAAGTCGCCATACAGCGTTGCGGTGTATTCCATCCGCATCAGAATTTCTTCAAATGCATGCAGCGAGAATGTGGTTGGGGTGGTGCGCAACGCAGTGCGCGTGATAGTCGTGACGTCAGCCATGGTGATCTCCTAAGGATCTCTTCGGTTAGAGCGAAGGAAGGGAGTAGGATCCCTTGTCGTCGCTCGCTAAATATGATGTTATACCATTATGATGTCAATATCAAAATGCGAGAAAATTATGGCGCCACCCAAAAAAGATACGGAAGCACTTACTTTGCGGCTTTCGAAAGAGCTGATTGATGAAATAGATGCTGTTAGAAGAAGGGATCC
>CALKXT010000071.1 GCA_938003685.1 uncultured Sulfitobacter sp.
ACCGCCCCCGCACGCTTGACGACATCCTGCCTGGATGATGCGATTCAATCCATTCGCAACTTTATCACAACTGCTGCGCCTTTGTTGCCGCCACCTCCCAAAGACCTGACAGGCTTTCGACGTAATAGTTATGCGCGTGGATTGGATAGAATTTCAGCAGGTCCCAAAGACCCAGATTTACCAGTCTGTAAGACACATCCAAAGATCTGCATCCTTGTGAGTGAAATGGCCTTGGTCACTGATATTTTTTGGCTCGCACGCATGTCCAAGACGACACTACCCTGAACTTCAGGTGTTTGTGTTTGACAGTAGATCAGCCCACCCAACCCAGCGGCAAGATCGTGCCACCGTTGCCACAATCCCCCCTTTCGCCTCTCGCACACGCGGCCTATAAGGCCGTGCAGCCCGCCTCAATCTAGAGTCGTCGGGCCAATACGAATTTTTTTAAGGTGCTGCCCGTGATGTCAATTTTTGGAAACCTACGCGGAATGTTCTCGTCGGACATGGCGATTGACCTCGGGACGGCGAACACGCTTGTCTATGTTAAGGGCAAAGGCATCATCTTGTCGGAACCTTCTGTGGTGGCCTACCACGTCAAGGACGGCGTTAAAAAAGTGCTGGCTGTGGGTGAAGACGCCAAGCTGATGCTGGGCCGGACACCGGGCAGCATTGAGGCGATCCGCCCGATGCGCGAAGGTGTGATTGCGGATTTTGACACCGCCGAAGAGATGATCAAACACTTCATCCGTAAGGTGCATAAACGCTCGACCTTTTCAAAGCCCAAGATCATCGTGTGTGTGCCCCACGGCGCGACACCCGTTGAAAAACGCGCGATCCGTCAGTCGGTTCTGTCCGCCGGTGCGCGCCGCGCCGGCCTGATTGCAGAACCGATTGCCGCCGCCATTGGCGCGGGCATGCCGATCACGGACCCGACGGGCAACATGGTTGTCGACATCGGTGGTGGTACAACCGAGGTGGCCGTTCTGTCCTTGGGCGACATCGTATATGCCCGTTCTGTGCGCGTTGGTGGTGACCGTATGGATGAGGCGATCATCAGCTATTTGCGCCGTCAACAGAACCTACTGGTCGGTGAAACCACAGCGGAACGCATCAAAACTTCCATCGGTACAGCACGGATGCCTGACGATGGCCGTGGCACGTCGATGCAAATTCGCGGGCGTGACCTGTTGAATGGTGTGCCCAAAGAGATTGAAGTGACCCAAGCGCAGATTGCCGAAGCCTTGGCCGAACCTGTTCAACAAATTTGCGAAGCGGTGATGACAGCGCTTGAAACAACGCCACCCGATTTGGCGGCGGACATCGTTGATCGCGGCGTTATGCTGACGGGTGGCGGTGCGTTACTCGGTGATTTGGATCTGGCCCTGCGTGAGCAAACGGGTCTTGCCATTTCGGTTGCTGATGAGCCGCTGAATTGCGTGGCGCTTGGCACCGGCAAGGCGCTGGAATACGAAAAACAACTGCGCCATGCCATCGACTATGACAGCTAATCGCGGCTAAACTAGCCAACACCCGATCAGCGCGGCCTTGCCGCCATTCCGGGTGAGGAGCGCGTGACCCATGGCCAGAGACCGTTCAAGCAGCAGTGACTATACAGGTCCGTTACGACGGCTTCTGTTGGCTGTGCTTGTCGTTGTACTTGGCGCGATATTCTTGCTGTGGCGTATCGACAGCCCCCGCGTAGAGCGCTTTCGCGCGCAAATCACGGACCGTTTGGTGCCAAATCTTGATTGGGCAATGGCCCCGGTCACAGGTACGATCAACCTGCTACGCGATTTTCAAAGCTATCAACGCCTTGCTGATCAAAATCAGGAATTGCGCAGCGAATTGCGCCAAATGCAGGCGTGGAAAGAAGCCGCTTTGCAGTTGGAACAGGAGAACGCGCGCCTGTTGGATTTAAACAAAGTCCGCCTTGATCCGCGGCTGACCTTTATCACTGGCGTTGTGCTAGCCGACTCTGGGTCGCCGTTTCGTCAATCTGTCTTACTGAACGTCGGCGCGCGCGATGGCTTGCTAGATGGCTGGGCCACAATGGACGGTATTGGGCTGGTGGGTCGCATTTCTGGCGTTGCCAAGAATACCGCCCGCGTGATCCTGTTAACCGATGCAAGCAGCCGTATTCCCGCAATCATCCAACCCTCTGGGCAACGCGCGATTGTGGCGGGCGATAACTCTGCCGCCCCGCCAATTGATTTTCTGGAAAACCCCGATCTGGTGCGCCCGGGGGATCGTGTGATCAGTTCGGGGGACGGCGGCGTGTTTCCAGCAGGCCTGTTGATTGGTCAAGTTGCGGCGGACCCCGGCGGGCGGTTGCGTGTGCGTCTGGCAGCTGATTATGAGCGTTTGGAGTTCCTGCGTGTACTGCGCCACTATGGCACTGAAAAAGTCACCGATACCGCGCAGGTCATCGGACCAGAACGCCCCGTAGATGCGGAAGGTCAACCGTGAACGATCAGTCCCCAGCCCTGCTTTGGGTCATGCGGATAGGGTTCATCCTTTTGGCCTTTATCATCTTGTTCTTTCATTTGCTGCCCTTGGACACCCAACCGATTGGGCTCTTTACACCCGACCTTCTACCACTTGGGAAAACCGCCCCAGCCGAGGCGCGTCTAGAAGAATTATTGCGTGAGACCGAACCACGCCGCTGGGTTGCACCTGATTTAATCCTGTGTTTTTCCTGTGCTTGGTCGCTTAGGCGGCCCGAATATGTGCCGACGTTTTCTTTGGCACTGGTGTTTTTGTTTGCTGACCTTTTGTTACAACGCCCACCCGGCCTTTGGGCCTTGTTGGCCTTGATTGGCTGTGAAAACCTGAAATCACGCGCGCGGTCCTTGCGGGACGCAAACTTTCTCGCGGAATGGCTGACCGTGGGCGTCATCATGATCGCGATGACCCTGTTGAACCGTATCGTGCTTAGCTTGGTTCTGGTGGAAACACCAAATCTGGCGCTAAGTCTTTCAGAATTGGGCATGACCCTGCTATTCTATCCGCTGACCGTTCTAATCACCCACGCGCTGATGCGGGTTCGCAAAACCGCCCCCGGCGATTTAGATGCTTTGGGGAAAAGGGTCTGATAAGGTGCTGATAAAATGAGACGCAACCGTGCTGAAAATGACGCCAGCCATGCAAAGCTGACCCGCCGCGCTGCCCTGTTAGGTGGTGCGCAATTGTTGTTCATGGGCGGTTTGGCCGCGCGCATGCGCTATTTGCAGGTCGATCAAGCGGATCAATTTCGTCTGCTTGCCGAAGAGAACCGCATAAACATCCGTTTAATCCCGCCTGCACGCGGCGAAATATTTGATCGTAACGGGATGCGGTTGGCCCAAAATGTTCCGTCCTATCGCATCGTTATGGTGCGCGAAGATGCGGGTGACGTCGACTTGGTCATGGAGCGGCTGACACAGGTTATTGATCTTGATCCCGAAACCTATGCTGATGCTCTTGCCGAGATCAAGCGCTCTGCGCCGTTTCTGCCTGTCACAATTGTTGACGATGTTAGCTGGGATACCGTCAGCAAAGTCAGCGTAAATGCCCCGGCCCTACCCGGCATCACCCCCGAAGTTGGCCTGACACGCGTCTATCCGCGTGGGTCGGATTTTGCCCATGTGGTCGGTCGCGTTGGTCGCGTCAGCCAGAAAGACCTAGATGCGTTGGAAGACCCTGATCAGGTGTTGCGTATTCCACGATTTCAAATCGGCAAGATCAACGTCGAGGCGCGTGAGGAAACAAAGTTGCGCGGCACGGCAGGAACCAAACAGGTTGAAGTCAACGCCACAGGCCGTGTGATGCGCGAACTTGAGCGACGTGAAGGGCAATCTGGGGCCGACCTACAGCTAACCATTGATGCAAAGCTGCAAGGCTATGTGCAGGCACGCCTTTCGGGCGAAAGTGCTGCCGTTGTGATCATTGATTGTGAAAACGGCGATCTGGCTGCAATTGCCTCTGCGCCCAGCTATGACCCAAACCTGTTCATCGGTGGCATTTCATCCGCTGATTATAATCCGCTGCTAAATTCTGAATACCGTCCGCTGGTGAATAAGACCGTCCAAGGGACCTATCCACCGGGGTCCACATTCAAAATGATGACCGCGATGGCCGCCTTGGAAGAAGGCTTAATAGGCCCAGACGATACGGTCTACTGTCCCGGTCATTTGGAAGTTGCCGACCGCAAGTTTCACTGCTGGAAAAGAGCGGGCCATGGATGGGTAGATCTCGAAAACTCTCTGAAACAATCCTGCGACGTTTATTATTACGACTTGGCGCTAAAAGTCGGGATTGAGAAAATTTCAGCGATGGCCAAACGCTTTGGTCTCGGCATCAAACATGAGTTGGCTCTGTCATCTGTCGCCGCTGGTTTGACCCCGACCAAAGCATGGAAAAAAGCTGCACGGGATGCTGATTGGGTCATTGGCGATACCGTTAACGCCTCGATTGGTCAGGGTTTCATGCTGGCTTCGCCGCTACAATTGGCGGTGATGAGCGCACGAATTGCAACCGGACGCGCGGTCACGCCACGGTTGATCAAATCCATCGACGGTATTGAACAGCCCATTGATGCCGAGACACCACTGGGCATGAACGAAAACAATCTGCGCAAAATGCGCCGCGCTATGTATGAGGTTGTGAACAACCGTCGCGGCACCGCCTATCGCTCGCGCATCATTGCTGACGATATGCGCATGGCCGGAAAGACAGGCACCAGCCAAGTGCGCAACATCACCGCCGCCGAACGCGCGCGCGGTGTGACACGCAATGCCGATTTGCCATGGGAACGCCGTGATCATGCCCTGTTCGTCAGCTTTGCCCCCTATGAAAACCCACGCTATGCCGTATCTGTTCTGGTCGAGCATGGTGGCGGTGGTTCTGTCGCCGCAGCCCCCATCGCCCGGGATGTTATCTTGCAAGCGATGGCGGGTGGTGATCCCCCACTTGAGGCGTATCCAACGGGCGATCGCGGACGCATCAAAACCCAACAACGCAAGCTGCGCGAGATACAACCGCAGGCCGCGATTGACGGGAACGATCAAGCATGAGTTATCTTGAATATACAGTCAAATCCGTCCCCGCAGGTTTTCGTAAAATCCTGTTCCTGAATTGGCCCTTGGCACTGCTCTTGGCGTCGGTTTGTGGCATTGGGTTTTTGATGCTCTATTCCGTAGCAGGCGGATCATTTTCCCCTTGGGCAGAACCACAGATGAAGCGCTTTGCCTTGGGTTTGGCGCTTATGATCACGGTTGCTTTGATCCCAATCTGGCTGTGGCGCAACCTTTCTGGCGTTGCCTATGGCGTGTCACTTTTATTGCTAATTGCTGTGGCTTTTATCGGTGAGGAACGCAAAGGGTCACAGCGCTGGATTGACCTTGGGTTCATCGACTTACAGCCCTCTGAGTTGATGAAAATCACCCTCGTCATGTTTCTGGCAGCTTATTACGATTGGCTGCCCGCCAAGAAAGTATCCCGCCCATTTTGGGTATTACTGCCCGTTCTGATCATCATCCTCCCAACAGTATTCGTTCTAAAGCAACCTGACCTTGGCACCTCAATATTGCTGCTAACAGCCGGGGGTGGATTGATGTTTTTGGCCGGAGTGCATTGGGCATATTTTGCCGCTGTCCTCACATCTGCAATTGGGTTGATCACTGCGGTATTTCAAACACGTGGCACTGATTGGCAGCTCCTGAACGACTACCAATACCGCCGGATTGATACGTTCCTTGATCCAGCCGCTGATCCGTTGGGTGCCGGATATCACATCACACAATCCAAGATTGCCCTTGGATCTGGTGGATGGACCGGGCGCGGGTTCATGCAAGGAACACAGTCACGGCTCAACTTCTTACCCGAGAAACACACCGACTTTATCTTTACCACATTAGCAGAGGAATTCGGATTTATAGGTGGTATTTCACTGCTGGGCCTCTACGCACTGATCATCATCTTTTGCGTGGCTACGGCCGTGCGCAACAAGGATCGGTTTTCTTCTTTATTAACACTTGGCATTGCGCTGAACTTCTTTTTGTTCTTTGCGGTGAACATGTCGATGGTCATGGGCATGGCACCAGTTGTTGGGGTCCCATTGCCACTGGTCAGCTATGGTGGGTCTGCGATGTTGGTGTTGCTGCTAGCCTTTGGATTGGTTCAATCCGCACATGTTCATAGACCGAGGTAACAGATGCCAATCAATGTTCTTTTCGCAGCCAAACCTGAGCGTTGGGATACCTATGAACAACCGCTAAGGGCCGCGATGACCAAAGCGGGATTAGACGTACACCTCGCATTGGATATTCCTGCAGGTGAGGTGGATTATATCGTCTATGCGCCCAACAGCGCGTTACAGGATTTCACGCCATTCAAGCGCGCGAAGGCCGTGTTGAACCTTTGGGCCGGGGTCGAAAATGTTGTTGGCAACGAGACATTGGCTATCCCACTGGCGCGCATGGTTGATCCAGGTCTGACCAATGGGATGGTTGAATGGGTCGCTGGGCACGTGCTGCGCTATCATCTTGGATTAGACACTGACATCCTGCGCGCTGATGCGGCATGGGTACCACGCACACCACCTCTGGCCCAAGAACGATCTGTCGTTGTGCTGGGTTTGGGTGCGCTGGGACAGTCGGTTGCACAGATGCTTGTCAGCCTTGGGTTTAACGTCACCGGATGGTCGCGCAGCGAAAAGGATATTCTCGGTATCAGATGCCTGAATGGCGCAAACGGGCTAAACGAGGCCCTCAGCCACGCAGAGATAGCCGTATTACTGCTGCCCGATACGCCTGCAACAGAAAATACGTTGAACAACGAAACGCTTGCCTTGATGCCCAAAGGCGCATGCATCATCAATCCCGGTCGCGGGCCGTTGATTGATGATGATGCATTGCTGAACGCTTTGGACAGCGGCCAGATTGCACATGCAACCTTAGATGTTTTTCGCGTCGAACCTTTGCCAAAAGATCATCCCTATTGGTCCCACTCGCAAGTGACTGTTACACCTCATATCGCTGCCGAAACCCGCGCGGTAACAGCCGCGCAGGTGATCGTAGAGAATATTCGCCGCGGTGAAACAGGTGAAGGTTTCCTGCATCTGGTCGATCGCACACTCGGCTATTGATATGCGTGGTGCAACGGAGGTGATGTGTATTTTGGGAACAATGAAGCTGAGTGCGGGACCCTAATTTCATTGTTCTTCAAATACACATCGATTGCCTAAGCCGCCAAACCGCGCCCCTTCAAGAGGGCCTCAACCCCCGGCAGACGCCCACGGAATGCCACATATAATTCTGCTGCATCGCGACTGCCACCTGTCGATAAAATGTGCTGCTCCAACGCGCCTGCACGTTCTGTGTCAAAGGCCCCGCTCGCTTCTTCAAAAGCCTCAAAGGCATCAGCATCCATAACCTCTGACCACATGTAGCTGTAATAACCGCTAGAATAACCATCCCCTGCGAAAACATGGGCAAACTGCGGCGTGGCGTGGCGCATGCGAATGGCGTCTGGCATACCCAATTCCGCCAGAACGCTTGCTTGTTTCACCATTGGATCACTGGTGGCTGTACCCTCATGAAATGCCAGGTCAACTAGTGCCGACGCGACATATTCGACGGTCTGGAAACCCATATCGAAATTCGCAGCACCCAGTACTTTGTTCAGCATTTCAGGCGACATCGCAGCCCCCGTTTCGGCATGGGTGGCAAATTCATTCAGCACCTCAGGCACTTCAAGCCAGTGTTCAAACAACTGGCTCGGCAGTTCCACAAAATCGCGCGCGACCGAGGTGCCGCTGACGCTTTCGTATGTGACATTTGACAACATCTGATGCAGCCCGTGACCAAATTCATGGAACAAGGTGCGCGCATCGTCATAGGAAAGCAGCGCGGGATCAGATTTAGCAAAGTTGCAGACATTGATCACCACAGGGGTCTGTACCTTCGGAAACTTGGACTGCGCGCGCATCGCAGAGCACCACGCACCTGATCTTTTTGATCCACGCGCGAAATAATCACCAATGAATACTGCGACGTGCTTACCATCGCGCGTCACATCCCACGCGCGGCAGTCCGCATGATATAGTGGGATATCAAGTGGCGCGAATTTCAGGCCGAATAGGCGCGTTGCACACGCAAATGCCGCATCAATCATCCGGTCCAATTGGAAATATGGCTTCAAGGCGGCCTCATCCAAATCATGCTCTGCTGCACGCCGTTTCTCTGCATAATAACGCCAATCCCATGGGGCAAGATCACCATTCACACCGTCCGCATGCATCATCTTAGTTAACACATCAGAGTCGGCAATCGCTTGGGTCTTTGCTGGCTCCCAAACCGCCATCAACAGGTCACGCACGGCCTCTGGCGTTTTGGCCATTTCGGTTTCCAGTTTATAAGCCGCAAAATCAGCATAACCCAACAGCTTGGCGCGCTCTTCACGTAGCTTTAGAATTTCGGCGGCAATATTGCGGTTGTCCGTTTCACCGCCATTTGCCCCCCGCGCTTCCCATGCCAAAAACGCTTTTTCGCGCAGGTCACGGCGTGGTGAAAATTGCAGAAACGGCACAATCAAAGAGCGCGACAATGTCACAACCGGACCGCCCACGCCTTTTTCTTCACCAGCGGCACGCGCAGACGCGACCACAAAGTCAGGTAGGCCCGCCACATCATCCGCAGCCAGCTCCATGAACCATGACCGTTCATCCGCCAAAAGGTTTTGGGTGAATTGGGTTCCAAGAACCGCCAAGCGCCCTTTGATCTCTTTCATGCGTGACTCGTCACTGCCGGTCAAAGCGGCACCAGAGCGCACAAAACCGCGGTGGGCGAGCATCAAAACACGTTCTTGTTCGTCACTCAAATCCGCGTCTTTGCGCGTATCCCACACTGCTGCGACGCGGTTAAACAACGCCTTATTGCCAGAAATTTCTGCAAAATGCGCGGCCAGTTTAGGTGAAAAGGCGCGCTGCAAATCCTCACGCGCGGGGTTACTATCGGCACCTGCCACCGTAAAGAAAACGCTCAGCACTTTATCAAGACCAGAGCCAGCCGCTTCCAATGCTTCAACGGTATTCGCAAAACTCGGTGCAGCCGCATTGCCGGCAATCTCGGCAATTTCGGCGTTATGCACCGACAAGGCCGCCTCTAGTGCCGGGGCAAAATCGTCGTCAGAAATGTTAGCGAACGGGGCGACCCCGTATGGGGTGTCCCAGTCTTGTAGCAGCGTATTTGTCATGCGGGTCTCCTTTGGCTTCAAGCTAGGGTGCAGGCCAAAGGGTTGCAATCGTGCAGGTGTAAATTTGCCCTAGGTAATCGTTTCAAATCCGCCAAAGATCAGGCGTTTACCATCAAAGGGCATGTCACCTGCTTGCGCCATGTCTGGATCACCCATTGCAGCCTCCATCCCAGCATCTGCCGTGACTTTATCCGGCCAAGTGATCCAAGCAAAGGCCACTGTTTCATCCGGTTTGCACTGCACAGCCATCGGGAACGAAGTAATGTCACCGTCCGGCACATCCGCACCCCAACAATCGATTGCTTCAATCGCGCCGTGGCGCTTGAAAATCGGCCCCATGACTTTGCACATCTTTACATAAGCATCTTTGTTTACGGTCGGTACTGCCGCGACCATGCCATTTACATACGTCAAAAAATTGCTCCCTTATTGAGATATTTAATCCAAGTTATCATAGGTTTTAGACTGAACCTACGCCAAACCCTGTGCCATGGTGTCGGCCGCAACACCTAATTGTTCGCCCAGCGTATCATGGGCCAGACGGGCAATGTCATCGCGCAAGAGGTAGTGCTTTTGGGCGCTCACCGTTTTTGGCACTTCCAGATCGAACAGGGTGATCGTTTGCCTTAAATGCGCCCCTGACAGTGAGATGTATCCAAGTTCAACATTCAAAGCCCAGTTATAGATTTTACCGCCGACCCAGTGCGCGCGTTGCTCTGCCAGTTGGACCTCGTGTAATTTACGATGGAGGTGGCGCAATAAATCTTCGGCCAGTAGCGGTGATAATTCGGCAGCTCTTGAAGGGCCATTCACAACGACAGCAAGGCCCAAGGTTACGGCTTGTGTTCCACCAATCAAGCTTGAGGTACGGCCATTCTTTTCAAGGATGATCGGGCGCTCGTGGCGTTCTTGTTCGTTCAAGCGATATCCCCACAGACAGCGCAATCCTTTCGCCGCGTGATGGCGATACTGCGGCTTTCGCCGTAAAGCGCATCATAGATCAACATCTGCCCGCGTAGGGGTGTGCCCGCATCTGTGATCAGCTTTACTGCTTCCATTGCCATCATCGCGCCAATCACGCCCGGCAGGGGGCCAATCACGCCCGCTTCTGCGCAGCTAGGGGCCAAATGCGGTGCTGGTGCAGTTGGAAATATACATTCATAACAAGGTACGCTGCGGTGCGGATCAAAGATCGAAAGCTGCCCTTCCCACTGGGACAACGCACCGGAAATCAGCGGTTTGCCAGCAGCAACACAGGCTTTGTTTACCAAATATCGGGTATCAAAATTATCAGTGCCATCTAGCACCAGATCGAAGTCAGCCAGCAAATCATCCGCGATGTCATCCGTCAGGCGGCGATGATAGGGTAGCACCGTCACAAACGGATTTTGCGCTTCCATCTCTGATTGGGCTGAAAATACTTTGGGTGTACCGATTGCGCGATCTTTGTGAATAACCTGTCGCTGAAGGTTGGCGTTTTCGACCACATCGCCGTCAATCACACCGATTGTGCCGACCCCGGCCGCTGCAAGGTATTGCAATACCGGCGCGCCCAAGCCACCAGCCCCCACGACAAGAACACGTGCGTTTTTCAACGCCTTCTGCCCCGCCCCACCCACTTCGCGCAGCACGATATGGCGGGCGTAACGATTCAGCTCCGTATCAGAAAATGCCCCCTGTTTTTGAGGGGGTGGTGGGGTCGCATCCGCCTTGCGGCGCAACATCGTCAGAACTTGGCGGTATCCCAGAAATAACCCAACACCACCTGCTACGATCAGCCAGAGTGCGGCACTTCCCCCCGTTGCGACCCGCAAGGGGTGATCAGCAGGGAAGGCAAACTGCACACCCAGTACGGCCAAGAACAAGAGACCCAGAAAACCCGCACGCATCGCCTTTGGGGCACCCATGAAACGACCGCCAAACCAAATCGCCGCAGCAAGGAGAAGAACCAGCATCATGTGCCTGTTGACCCAAATCCATCCGTGCCACGTGTGGTTTCGTCTAGCATGTCTGCCACCACGAAACGCGCTTGTACCACAGGGGCGACGACCATTTGCGCGATACGCATTCCATGGCTGACCTCAAAGGGTTCTGACCCTGTATTGAGTATAATCACACCAACTTCACCGCGATAATCACTATCGATGGTCCCCGGACTGTTAGGCAGGGTTATCCCATGTTTTAGCGCCAAGCCTGAGCGGGGGCGCACCTGCACCTCAAATCCAACTGGGATCGCCATGTGTAATCCTGTTGGCACCAACGCACGCGCACCCGGTGCAATCATGATCGGGCCGTGTGGAATGTTGGCGCGCAGATCAGCACCCGCGGCACCAGATGTTTCGTAACGCGGCAACCCCAAAGCAGTATCAGCATCCTTTGCCCACGTCAGCGCTATGGTGGTCACGTCAAAACCTCGGCAATCCGTTCTGCCAATTTTGAGGCAACCCTATCCTTGTCCATGCGCGGCCATTCTTCGGCACCTGCATCAGAAATCAACGTGACCGCATTTTCGCGCCCCCCCATGATGCCCGTTTCTGGCGACACATCATTGGCCACGATCCAATCACAGCCTTTGCGTATCCGTTTGGCCGTTGCATTATCGAT
>CALKXT010000072.1 GCA_938003685.1 uncultured Sulfitobacter sp.
AGACACCCTGCGCGTGGGCCGCAGCCACGGTATTCACGCAGAACCAACAACAATGGGCCTAACCTTTGCGCGCTTCTATGCCGAAATGGACCGCAACATGCGCCGTCTGAAAACGGCACGTGAAGAGATTTCAACTGGTGCAATTTCTGGCGCGGTGGGCACATTTGCAAACATCGATCCTGCGGTCGAAGAACATGTGTGTGAAAAGCTGGGCCTGTCGCCTGAACCTATCAGCACGCAAGTGATCCCGCGTGACCGTCATGCCGCGTTCTTTGCGGCCCTTGGTGTTGTTGCCAGTTCCATCGAAAATGTCGCCACCGAAGTGCGCCATATGCAGCGCACCGAAGTTTTGGAAGGCGCTGAATTCTTTTCGGCGGGCCAAAAGGGTTCCTCTGCGATGCCGCACAAGAAAAACCCTGTGCTGACCGAAAACCTGACGGGATTGGCGCGCACAATCCGAATGGCCGTGATCCCCGCGATGGAAAACGTGACGCTTTGGCACGAGCGCGACATTTCGCACTCCAGCGTTGAGCGCGCGATTGGGCCGGACACCACAATCACCCTTGATTTTGCTTTGCACCGCCTGACAGGCGTGATCGACAAGATGTTGATCTATCCGGACAACATGCTGGCAAATATGAACAAATTCAGTGGCCTCGTCATGTCACAACGTGTTTTACTGGCCTTGACCCAAGCCGGCGTTAGCCGCGAAGACAGCTATAAGTTAGTGCAACGCAATGCGATGAAAGTTTGGGAACACGGCGCAGATTTCAAAACCGAACTTTTGGCCGACAAAGAGGTTCTTGCCGCTCTGACGATTGAAGAAATCGAAGATAAGTTCGACATGGGATACCATACCAAACATGTCGACACGATTTTTAAACGCGTGTTTGGCGCCTGATACAAAAGGGGCGTTCATCGCGCCCCTTTTACTATTCTTTGATTTTTCACGCGTTGGGTGTATCTTTTTCCCTATGCACATCAAAGGAGTAGTCACATGAAACTGAGAATTGCATTTGTAACGCTGGCCCTATCCCTTGCGCCAGCATTCGCTATGGCCGGGGGCTGCCAGCACAGCAAACAGGTCATGTCCTGCACAACTGGCAGCAGTTATGACGCCGACACCGGCACCTGTGTGGTTGACGCGACAACCTAAGGCGTTGCCCCAATACCAACGCGATTGTGAAGCAAACCAATGCTACGCCTCTTTACCGGAGGCGCGAACCTGCTAATCTTTTGCGCAATGTTAGTTTGACCTTTTGGAGTTTCCGATGCGTATTTTGATTGCAACTGCCCTCACACTTGCCCTGCCAACAGCCCTTTTGGCTGCGGGCGGTGAAAGCAAACCATCCAAACCGAAATGCCCCTACAACAAGGTCTATGACGAAAAGAAAAAGGAATGTGTGCTTCCTGAGGAAAGCAGCCTTGATACGGATACTTTGTATGAAACTGTGCGTTCATTGGCCTATGCGGGTCGTTACGACGATGCACAATCTGTGTTGGCTGTGATGCCACAAGATGATGATCGCACGTTGACCTACCTTGGTTTTACCAATCGTAAAATGGGCCGAGCGGATGTCGCGATGGGCTATTATACACAGGCTTTGGCGGTAAATCCGTCCAACATCCTTGCGCGCTCCTACATGGGTCAGGGCTTGGTTGAGCAAGGCAATATCGCTGATGCGCTGGTGCAACTGCGTGCCATTCGTGATCACGGCGGCACTGGTACTTGGGCAGAAGCATCCCTGCGCACCGCGATTTCGACGGGTCAAACCTACAATTACTAAAGTCTTTTTTCATCTTTGCCTGTCATGAACGACCCTAGATTTTAGGGCAGCAGTTCAAGGGACGTGGCAAGAGATGAATGATGTAGTGCCTATGGGCAATTTCGCGCCACTTCCCACGTCCATGGGGGGTGGCGCATCTCATTTGTTAAGCCGCCGTGCCAAGGCCGCGATCGTCGTGCGACTGTTATTGAATGAAGGGGCCGACATCCCGCTTGAGGATTTGCCAGATGAATTACAGGTTAAACTGACCCACCAGATGGGCGCAATGCGCGTGGTTGACCGCGCAACCCTTGCCGCGGTGGTTGAAGAATTTTCTGACGAAGTTGAACGCATTGGCCTGTCTTTTCCATCAGGTATTGCGGGGGCATTAGACGCGCTTGATGGTAAGATCAGCCGCCAAACTGCGGCACGTCTGCGCAAAGAAGCAGGCGTGCGTCAGTCGGGTGACCCATGGGCACGATTGAAAGACCTCGATCCAGACAAGCTGCTGCCTGTGTTGGAAAATGAAAGTACCGAAGTTGCCGCTGTGATGCTGTCAAAGCTACCGGTGTCCCTATCTGCTGAATTACTGGGGCGTTTGCCCGGTCCACAGGCACGGCGCATCACCTATGCAGTGTCATTGACAGGTGCCGTGACCCCAGATGCGGTGGACCGCATTGGGTTGTCCTTGGCCAGCCAACTAGATTCACAACCGCTGCGTGCCTTTGATAGCGATCCTGTGGAACGCGTCGGTGCGATATTGAATTCGTCGACAACACTAACACGTGACGATGTTTTGACGGGTCTTGATGAAACAGATCAAGGGTTCGCAAATGCCGTACGCAAAGCCATCTTTACCTTTGCCAACATCCCATCCCGCATTTCACCACGCGATATCCCGCGCGTCTTGCGCGAAGTTGATCAGGCGAAACTGGTTTGTGCCCTCGCCGGTGCAGAGGCTGCGGGTTATACAGCGTCGATGGAATTCATCCTTGAGAACATGTCCGGCCGCATGGCCGACCAACTGCGCGAGGAGGTAGGGGAAGCAGGCGCTGTCAAAGCTGCCGATGCAGAGGCTGCGATGGCAGACATTGTTGCGGTAATCCGACAGATGGAACAAAGCGGCGATTTACTATTGGTCGTCGAGGATGAAGAAGAGGTTTAGGATCTGGCCACAAATGACCTCTATTACGCCAAGCAACGTACAGTATCGCATTATGTCTGGCCTGATTTATGTCTAATACGCAATTAGGCGCCCTATGAGCGCCGATCAAAGAATGCCCTGAGAAAGGGTTTGTTTCAAAGCCGATGACCCAATCCTGAGCCCACAATCGTATGTTCGTTAGGTATCGATGCCCCTACTTCAAACGCGCCGCCGCCAGAATTGGACCCGCCTTAGCGCTTTGAATGATCACAACCGCTGGCTTGCTACCTGCTGCTGTGGCCTGAAAGTTTAGCGGAGTCATACCATCCCATGTCCCAAGCGCCTGCCAATCCTCTACGACATTGGAATACTCGATTGTCTTACCCGCATTTTCGCCGCGCTTAATTTCGGTTACCTGCCGTGGCGTGTAACGCAGTATGTGTACGTCCATCGGCCCATCCACTACCGCCAATTTTTCTGCTGTGATGTTTATTATATCGCCACGACGCGCCAGCGCGAGCTTAACCTTGGGTGTTTCTTTGGCGTGTTCTGCAATTGCTTTGGCCAAGGCCATCGCCTTGGCACCCACAATATCTGTTTGCCCATTCACCACCATTTCAGGCGTATAGATAGAGCGCCGCTGCCCGGCTGCCGCATAGGCGCGCTGTCGCTTGGCATGGGCAGGATTACCAAACGGGTCTTTCCAGCCAATGTAATCCCAATAATCCACATGCAGTGCCAATGCGATCACGTCATCACGATCCGCCAATTCATGCAGAATTGCATCCGCTGGTGGGCACGACGAACACCCCTGCGAAGTATAAAGTTCAACCACCACCGGATTATTTTGCGCAGCAAGCGGCGTTGCAAGGCTAAGGCTGGCGGCGACAAGAGCGAGGGTTGGGATTTTCATGTGATTCCATTGACTACTAGCTGGCAGTGTATTGTGTAGACATGAGCGAGTGAAATAACCAATCAAGGTTTCTTGAGATAGATGTGTGCTTGTTTTCTTTAAATTCGGTACACAATGGTATACAACTTATCCATCAAGCCATGAATAGCAGTTGAAACGCAGCCCTCTAGATGGCATTGAAGCGTCAATTACTGCCGCCCATTAACCGAACAAGGGAGCCACTCCATGACAATTCAAGTTGGTCAGGACACCGCCAAAACCCGCAAAACACTCACCGCAGGCGATCAAAAGATTGCATTTTATTCGATTAATGCCGCGCAAGAGGCAGGATTGGGTGACTTTTCCAAATTGCCAGCCGCCCTCAAGGTTGTGTTGGAAAACATGTTGCGCTTTGAAGACGGTAAAACCGTTACCGTGGACGACATCAAAGCATTTGCTGAATGGGGTGCCAACGGTGGTCAAAACCCACGCGAGATTGCCTATCGCCCTGCGCGTGTTCTGTTGCAAGATTTTACAGGCGTTCCTGCGGTTGTAGATTTGGCAGCGATGCGTGATGCGCTTGTTTCCCTTGGCGGCGACGCCCAGCAGATCAACCCGCTGAACCCTGTTGATCTGGTCATCGACCACTCTGTTATGATTGACGAATTTGGTAACCCACGCGCGTTCCAGATGAACGTGGACCGTGAATATGAACGCAACATGGAACGCTACACCTTCCTAAAGTGGGGCCAGAAAGCGTTTAACAACTTCCGCGTTGTGCCTCCGGGCACCGGTATTTGTCACCAGGTGAACCTTGAGTACCTCAGCCAAACTGTTTGGTCTGACACCGATCAGAACGGCGAAATGGTTGCCTATCCTGACACTCTTGTTGGTACAGACAGCCACACAACCATGGTAAACGGTGCTGCGGTTCTGGGCTGGGGCGTTGGCGGGATTGAGGCCGAAGCCGCGATGCTAGGCCAACCGATTTCAATGTTGATCCCCGAAGTTGTTGGCTTTGAACTGACGGGCGCGATGATGGAAGGCACGACTGGCACTGACCTAGTGTTGAAAGTTGTCGAAATGCTGCGCGAAAAGGGCGTTGTTGGTAAATTCGTCGAATTTTACGGTGCTGGCCTTGATACGCTACCACTGGCAGACCGCGCGACAATCGCTAATATGGCCCCTGAATACGGCGCGACATGTGGTTTCTTCCCGATCGACAACGAAACCCTGCGCTATTTGACCACAACAGGTCGCGACGAAGACCGTATTGCGCTGGTCGAAGCCTATGCCAAGGAAAACGGCCTGTGGCGTGACGCGGACTATTCACCGATCTACACCGACACGCTCACTCTCGACATGCGCACCATTGTTCCTGCGATTTCTGGTCCCAAACGCCCTCAAGATTTTGTTGCCCTAACCGGCGCAAAAGAAGCGTTCACCAACGAGATGGCAAACACCTTCAAACGCCCGATGGGCAAAGAAGTTGTGGTTGAGGGTGAAGATTACACGCTAGAATCCGGCAAGGTTGTCATTGCGTCAATCACATCCTGTACCAACACATCCAACCCTTATGTTATGATTGGTGCGGGCCTCGTGGCACGCAAAGCCGCGGCATTGGGACTGGATCGCAAGCCTTGGGTCAAGACATCCCTCGCACCAGGTTCACAGGTGGTAAGTGCCTATCTTGAGGCCGCAGGCCTGCAAGAAGATCTTGATAAGATTGGGTTTAACCTTGTCGGGTATGGCTGCACGACCTGTATTGGCAACTCTGGCCCCTTGCAGCCTGAATTGAGCAAAGCCATCGCAGACGGCGATCTGGTGGCCACATCTGTTCTGTCAGGAAACCGCAACTTTGAAGGTCGTATTTCACCGGATGTGCGCGCCAACTATCTGGCCTCACCGCCACTGGTTGTTGCCTATGCACTGGCTGGCACCATGGACATCAATCTGGCGACAGACCCGATTGCCCAAACGCCAGACGGCAAAGATGTCTACCTAAAAGACCTCTGGCCCACCAGCCAAGAGGTTGCGGATCTGGTTCAACAGACCGTCACCCGCGAGGCGTTCCTGACCAAATACGCCGATGTGTTTAAAGGTGACGAAAAGTGGCAGGCGGTTGAGACAACGGACAGCCAAACCTACGATTGGCCGCCCACATCTACCTACGTGCAAAACCCGCCCTACTTTCAGGGGATGGGCAAAGAACCGGGCGTGATCACCAATGTTGAAGGGGCCAAAGTGCTGGCCCTGCTGGGTGATATGATCACCACCGACCACATCTCACCAGCCGGTTCGTTCAAGGAAAACACCCCTGCGGGTCAGTATCTAGTTGAACGTCAGGTTTCCCCGCGTGAATTCAACTCTTATGGCTCGCGTCGTGGCAACCACGAAGTGATGATGCGCGGCACGTTTGCCAACATCCGCATCAAAAACGAGATGCTAGATGGTGTTGAAGGTGGGTACACCAAAGGCCCAGATGGCAATCAGACCTCTATCTTTGACGCGGCCATGGCCTATCAGGATGCTGGCACACCCTTGGTCATTTTTGGCGGCGAACAATACGGTGCCGGGTCCTCACGTGACTGGGCTGCTAAAGGTACGGCGCTCTTGGGTGTGAAGGCTGTTATCGCTGAAAGCTTTGAGCGTATTCACCGTTCCAACCTTGTTGGTATGGGTGTGATCCCGTTCGAGTTCACAAACGGGGACAGCCGCAAATCACTTGGCCTTACGGGTGATGAAACGGTTTCAATCTCTGGTCTTGATACGATCACACCTTTGCAAGAAGTGCCCTGCACGATCACCATGGCAGATGGTACTGTCAAAGAGATCATGCTGAAGTGCCGCATCGATACCGCGATTGAGATCGAATACATTGAACATGGTGGCGTGTTGCATTACGTGCTGCGCGATCTAGCCAAGGGCGGCAGCACTGCCGCCTAATGATACTATTGATCTCAGCGTGCTAAAGCGCTGGGATCACAGCACCAAATAGCTGTTCACTTGTTTGAAAGGCTTTAGTGGCTTATATTCAACGCAGAAGGAGTACAGATATGCTACTTTTTATTGACCCGATCGAGGTTTGACGACAATTCCCTGAGCCGTGATGACAACTCTTCGCGGTTCAGGGAATATACCGACGCTTTGGTGTCATCACGATCAATTCTGCTAAAGTTGAGATGTGCAAAAGTCAGCTCCATCTCACTTAAAATGTCCTCACCCAACATCTGACATACACCGCAGGTTTTGTAGATTCTCTTAACGGTGTTCGTCTTGCCTTTTGGAGAGATGGTTTGAAAGCTGGCTTTTGACAGCCCTTCAATCTGCTGGGTTACTTTTTCAAGCTCTCCATATAGGCGCACTAATTTACCCACCAAACTGGTGTTTTGATGACCTTCGCCAGCAACAAAATGCAATTCTCCAATGCGGCTGGCATAGACTTCAGTGTGTCGTGCGTCAGTGATATGAGGAATGAATGAACTGTTTTCAAACAATGCCTCAATCTTCTCTATTGGCACTTCTGCTTGCAAAAACCGGCCCATATCAAACGTATTAAACGCAATTTCTGCATAGATCGCCTGAATATAAGCATCCCGATCTGCCGCTTTTGCCCGCGCGGTTTGCCATAGATCAAAAACACGCGACAAGAGCCACAAAAGGATCGTAACAAGGCCCAATCTGATGACAAACAGCACATTATTAAGTGTTTCAGTATCCATCAGAGAACTCCTTTACTGATTATCGCGTCCTAACGCCTTCTCGAGGGCAGGTAAAAACCGCTGCTCATAGTCGCTGCCCACAAGTGGCCCTGCATAGCGAAACAAAACCGTCCCCTCCGCATCAACTATAAATGTCTCAGGAGGGGCAGTTACCCCCCAATCAATTGCTGTGCGCCCCTGTGGATCGAACCCGATGCCAGCAAAAGGGTTACCATCGTCACGCAGATACTTGGTGGCCGCACTTTCGGTATCTTTGAAATTCACACCAACAATCGCGATGCCTGCGGCTTGCATTTCCAACAGTTTAGGATGCTCTGCCCGGCAGGGCGGGCACCAGCTGGCCCAGAAGTTCACCAGTGTTACCTCACCTGAAGTCAGCGCATTTTCCGCCACTCCGGGGAAGTCTGCCAAGGGCCTTTCAGGCAAAGCTGGGGCCGGTTGACCGATCATCGTGGAAGGCAAGCCTTCTGGATCATCGCGGAACATGCCGACAGCCGCCAAAGCCACAAAACCTGCAAATATAAGTGGTGGGGCCATCATGAGAGGGCGAAATTTAGCCATTCTTTTTCGCCTCCATTTCCGCTGCCTTTAAGGTAGCCTGCGCCGCACGGCCGCGACGCAGAGTTATGCCAATCAATACCCCCAACAGCCCAAGCGATGCTGCATAGGCAGATAAGACCTCAATTGCGTATTTGCCAAGTTCCGGCATCATGCCCCCCTGCCTGTGCGTGCGCGCATTGCAGCGGCGCGGCGCAGGCGAATTTCAGTTCCAGTGCGATAGATCACCAAGGCGAGAAACAATAATCCGAACCCAACCATGCTAACCAAAAGCGGATAGAAAAATACATCCGCCACTGTGCGCCCGCCTGTGGCCACCGGCACTGATGTGCCTTGGTGCAGCCCTTGGTTCCAGAATTGGACAGCATAGCGCGATAGGATCGCAAACACCGATCCAACAAGACAGAGGACTGATGTTAGATCCGCTGCGGTGTCGGGGTCTTCGATTGCTTCCCACAACGCAATATAGCCGAGATAGAACAGGAACAGGATTAAAAACGAAGTTAAACGCGGATCCCATGCCCACCATGTGCCCCACATCGGCTGCCCCCAGATTGCCCCGGTTACCAACGCAATCAACGTCATGACGATGCCCACAGGTGCCGCTGCTTTGGCGGCCAAAGCACTCACATGATGGCGGCGTACCAGCCATATCAATGAGGCGATCAGCATCATAAACCATGCATTGATTGCCATCAGGGCCGCGGGCACGTGTAGGTAGATGATCTTGACAGTTGACCCTTGGCGCGCGTCATCAGGCGTACCGAAGAAGCCCCAGAGTAATCCAGTTGTAACACAGATCACAGCAGCCGCCCACAGATAGGGTTGCACCCGCGACGAGAGCGCCAAAAATTTAACAGGATTTGCATATTGCCAGATGGACATAAGCGTTATCTACCCCGCCCGCGCGGGGCGCTCAATGGACAATGATGCGCATAGTGCGCAATGGACAAAAGGCCGCGCTCATCGCAGGCCCATCCGAAGCACAGCAGCAGAAGCAAAAGGCATCAAAGCGATGGTTCCAAATGTGATCCCTGCCAGCATCAGCAACGGCGTGGTGCCATCAAGGCCAGCCGCCCCGCGGCGTGCCGCCTCAGCCCCAAAAATTAACGTCGGCACATAAAGCGGCAGAACCAGCAAGGACATCAGCAAACCGCCACGTTTGATCCCCACTGTCAGTGCTGCGCCAAACGTGCCAATCACCGATAATGCCGGCGTGCCAAGCGCCAAGGACACAACCACCCAGCCAAAGCCATTTGCAGGCAGGTTCAACAAAACACCCAACACCGGTGCTGCGATGACCAGCGGCAGCCCTGTCGTCAACCAATGCGCCAGTGCCTTGATGCTTAATGCGGCCTCTAGCGGCAAGGGCGCCGTGACCAGCAGGTCCAACGTGCCGTCCTCGTAATCCAGCGCCAACAAGCGGTCTAGTGACAAAAGGCACGCAAGCAGCGCGCCCAGCCACAACACGCCAGGAGCGATGCTGCTAAGCAGATCAGCTTGCGGTCCAACGCTAAACGGAACCAGAACAGTCACAATCAAAAAGAACGCCAACCCAAGGCCAAAGCCCCCGCCCGCACGAAAGGCCAACCGCAGGTCGCGGATCAACAGCGCAATCACAAGAACGCCTCGTCGCTTGCGCCGGCTCGGGTGGTCGCTGTGGCCCGGTATGGTGTGATATCCAGCACGTCAGCCTGCAGGCCCAAATCAATATGCGTGGCAATCAGGGCTGATCCGCCCTGCCCCAAATGCGCGTGTACCGCATCAGCAAACATTTGAACCGCAGCGGTATCCAGTGACACGGTCGGTTCATCCAACACCCATATCGGCCGCCCCGTGACCAACAAACGTGCCAACCCCAAGCGGCGTTTTTGCCCCGCAGACAATGTGCCAGCCAATCTGTCAGCCAACGCATGCAAGTCATAGGCCTCAAGGGCTGCATCAATGCTGTCGCGCCCAAAGACTGACGCCCAAAAGTTGAGGTTTTCTGTCACACTCAACATCGCCTTTAGCCCATCTGCATGACCTGCAAAGGCGATCTGGTCTTCGCCGCCAGTGATGTGTCCTGACAAGGCTGGTTGCAGACCTGCAAGTGTGCGTAACAAAGTGGTTTTCCCTGCCCCATTGGGTCCGCGCAAAATCAATGCAGCGCCCCGACCAAGATCAAAACTCAGGCCCGTAAGAACGGGTATGCCGCCACGTGCGAGTGTCAGGTTATCAATGCGTAATGTCATGGGTCAGGCGTAACGCATTGCAACGCAGGCCAAAAGTATTCTTTGTTCACGCCACTAAATAGGCTGAACAGCCAGAGCAATCCTACGGCCTTCACTCAACAGCACGTTGTAGGTACGACAGGCCGCTGGTGATGACATTGCTTCAGCCGCGATCCCAGCCTCTTGGAGGGTTTCCAGAAACGCATCCGGTAAATGCGCGATGTCCGCCCCTGTACCGACAAAGAGCACATCCACCTGCCCTGCCAGTTCGAGCAATACCTCTAGGTCTTCAAATCCACCCCACTTTTGCGTGCCCTTGGGGCCAACCACAACCGCGCCCTTGATCACCTGACCACCAATACGGAAAAATCCAGGACCGTATCCATCAACAGGTTTTGCATCGGTAAAAACAATTTCATGCAAGCGCATGTGATATCCTTTCCACGATGGACCGTTTCAGATCACGCGTCGATGTTAGCGTATTGGTTGCCCGCGTTCACGTCAGGTTTGGACCAATCCCGCTTGACCCCGAAATACAACAGGATCGCAGAAGCCACAAAGATCGATGAATACGTACCGACGATAACACCCCAGATCATTGCGAAAACAAAGCCACGGATCACATCACCGCCCAGAACAAACAACGCAACCAATGCCAACAGCGTGGTAAAAGAGGTCATAAATGTCCGGCTCATGGTTTCATTGATGCTGAGGTTCAGCACTTCGTTCAATGGGCGTTTCTTGTATTTACGCAGGTTCTCACGCACCCGGTCAAAAACCACCACCGTGTCGTTCAGCGAATAGCCCACGATGGTCAACAACGCGGCAATGATCGCCAGATCAAAACGGATTTGCAGTTCTGAAAAGATACCGATTGTCAGTAGAACGTCATGCACAAGCGCAAGTACCGCCCCTGCAGCAAACTGCCATTCAAAGCGCAACCAGATGTAAACCAAAACCGCGCCAATCGCCAAAACCACAGCAATAACAGCAGTTTGAATCAATTCACCTGATACTTTGGGGCCTACAGATTCAACGGATATGAACTTGATGTCGGGCCGCACTTCTTGCAGTGCCGCCTCAACCACTTCAATCGTTTCAACCGCAACGGCTTCTTGACCATCTTGCGCTTGAATACGGATCATCGCGACGTTTTGATCATCACGAAAGGTTGGATCAAACACTTCCGTGATCGTAATGTCACCCAGCTCCAACGCTTCCATGGCACCGCGATAGACACCAATGTCGACAGGCAGCGGACTTTCTGAGCGGATCGTTGTACCACCCCGGAAATCGATACCGAAATTCAGCCCCTGAAGCATGAAGGACCCAAAGGCCACAACCATCATCAGGCCAGAAATCCCCAGCCACAGCTTCCAGCGTTTGAAGAAATCAAAGCTGGTGTCGTCCTTGAACAGTCGCAATCGCATATCAGACCTCAATCGTTTTTGGACGGCGCCATTCGAACCAAATCACCACCATCAAACGGGTGACAAAGATGGCCGTAAAGACGGATGTTATGATACCCAGACCCAGCGTGATAGCAAAGCCGCGCACCGGACCAGAGCCCATGGCAAACAAGATCACCGCAGTGATCAGCGTCGTGATGTTGGCGTCAACAATGGCCGACAACGCCTTTTCATACCCCAGTGAAATCGCGCGCGCCGGACCCTTGGCGGTTTTGATCTCTTCGCGGATACGTTCAAAGATCAGCACGTTGGC
>CALKXT010000073.1 GCA_938003685.1 uncultured Sulfitobacter sp.
CGAACTCGATAAAAAGGGTCTGGCGATGTACGGCCAGATGACCGCAGGGTCGTGGATCTACATCGGCTCGCAAGGCATTGTGCAGGGCACTTACGAGACTTTCGTTGAGGCAGGTCGCCAGCATTATGATGGTGATTTGACAGGTAAATGGATTTTGACCGGCGGCCTTGGAGGTATGGGCGGCGCACAGCCTTTGGCGGCGGTGATGGCGGGCGCATGTTGCTTAGCCGTTGAATGTAACCCCGACAGCATCGACTTCCGTTTGCGCACCAAATACGTCGATGAACGCGCAGATACTTTGGACGAAGCGCTTGAAATGATCGACCGCTGGACCAAAGCTGGCGAGGCGAAATCAGTTGGCCTGCTCGGCAATGCCGCTGATGTCTTTGCTGAATTAGTGGAACGTGGCGTACGCCCCGATATGGTGACAGATCAGACGTCAGCCCATGACCCGATCAACGGCTATCTACCCCAAGGCTGGACGATGGCGCAGTGGCGCGACAAACGCGAAAGTGACCCGAAGGCGGTTGAGAAAGCCGCACGTGCATCGATGAAAGTGCACGTCAAAGCGATGGTCGATTTTTGGAACGCGGGCATCCCGACGCTCGATTATGGTAACAACATCCGGCAGGTCGCCTTGGAAGAAGGCCTCGAAAACGCCTTTGCTTTCCCCGGCTTTGTTCCTGCCTACATCCGCCCGCTGTTCTGTCGTGGCATCGGTCCGTTCCGTTGGGCCGCCTTGTCGGGCGACCCCGAAGACATCTACAAAACAGATGCCAAGGTTAAAGAAATCTTGGCCGAGGACACACATCTGCACAACTGGCTGGATATGGCGCGCGAACGTATTTCGTTCCAAGGGTTGCCCGCACGCATCTGCTGGGTTGGTTTGGGCGTGCGTCACAAGCTGGGTCTGGCGTTCAACGAAATGGTGCGTACAGGCGAATTGTCCGCGCCCATCGTCATTGGCCGCGACCATCTGGATTCAGGGTCGGTTGCATCGCCCAACCGCGAAACTGAGGCGATGAAAGATGGCTCTGATGCGGTATCAGATTGGCCGCTGCTGAATGCATTGCTCAACACCGCATCCGGTGCGACATGGGTATCCCTGCACCACGGTGGCGGCGTTGGCATGGGGTTCAGCCAACACTCTGGCATGGTGATCTGTTGTGATGGGTCTGAGGACGCAGACCGCCGCATCGCACGCGTGCTATGGAACGATCCGGCCACAGGTGTGATGCGTCATGCAGATGCGGGATATGACATCGCCAAAGACTGCGCGCGCGAAAATGGCTTGAACCTGCCGGGTATTCTGTAAAGACGGCCCTTAGGAAAAGAGAAAGGTCAGATATGATTGAACGGATTGAAACCGGGGCGCGGTCCTCAAAAATCGTAAAACACCGGGGCGTTGCCTATATCACTGGACAAGTGGGTGAAGGTGCGACCATTCAGGATCAAACGACTGAGTGCCTGAACCGTTTGGATGCGCTGCTGATCAAAGCGGGATCATCACGTGAACAGATGTTGCGTGCCACGATTTGGCTTGCGGATATGAGTGATTTTGCTGGCCTTAATGAGGTTTGGAATGCATGGGTTCCCGAAGGCCACGCCCCTGCACGCGCCTGCGGCGAAGCCAAACTGGCCCGCGCAGAGTTGAAAGTCGAGATCATCGTTGATGCAGCCTACGAAGACTAAGCATCATTAAATGATAGATAAACCGCCGTTGCCTGTTCAGGTCAGCGGCGGTTTTCGTTTTACACCTTACCAGCCGCCGAAACGCGGCCATTCCAACAGTGCCGCACCGTCGGTTTCAGGAACCACATGATACCGTTGATGCTGCGCTGCCGTGGCGCATGCATGGTTGGGCAAGATGCGCAGACGCGTACCGACAGGCAGATCAGGCATGATCCCGTTTGATCCCGCACGCACCGCAATAACGCCGTGTTCTTGATTGGCTTGCAGCACCATAAGATCAGGGATCACCACGCCCGCTTCATCACAGACAAGGCCATAGCCCTGATCAATCTGTTGATTGGCCGTGCCACGGTCGCGCGACATTGCCATCCATCCCGCATCACAAATTGCCCATTGTTTTTTATCCTGATGACCAATGACCGTGGTCAGCACACTTAGCGCGATATCAGACACATCGCAGACCTCAATTCCAGCCATGACCAGATCAAAGAACACATAAACACCTGCGCGCATTTCAGTCACACCGCTAAGGTCTGTGGCTGCATGTGCAGTTGGGGTTGATCCAACACTGATCACCGGGCAGGGCAATCCTGCATCCTTTAGGGCGGCGGCAGCAGTGACCACCGCCAGACGTTCTGCTTTGGCACAAGCGGCCTGCGCTGTGCGACCTACTGCATTGTAACTATCACCTGCATGGCACAAGACACCGCGCAAGGCCGCACCATTTTCATGTACGATACGGCCCACATTGATCAGGTCTGCATCTTTTGGCGTTAGGCCACTGCGATGCCCATCGCTGTCAATCTCAATCATCACAGGGATCATGATGCCAACGTCACGCGACGCCTTTGCAACGGCTTCGGCCTGTGCCGCGCAATCAAGCAATACCGTCAAATTGCAGCCCGCCCTGTGCAGCGCAACAACACGGTCCAATTTGTCCGGGCTGATGCCAACCCCATAGATGATGTCACTGACGCCCGCCTTGGCAAACACCTCAGCCTCAACAAGCGTTGAAACGGTTGCAGGACCATTGCCATCCTTCAAGACATAGCGCGCGGCCTCAACTGATTTAGTGGTTTTCAAATGTGGACGCAGGGTGACGCCAAGGTCATCAGCGCGTTGGCCGAGGCGATCAATGTTGCGCTTCATCTTGGCTTCATCAACCACAAGACAAGGTGTGGTAAGCGATGCAAATCTTGGGTCAGGCATTGGTGTCTCTCGGCTATAAAAGGGATGAGAAATTTCTTGGGGTATTGCGCATCAATAGCGCGTCGTCATTCGGTGGCCGGGGCGGTAAGTCAGATGTACCAACGTCACCGCCTGATGTTGCCACCATGTTGTCCGTTCGGTTCGAAACAACGCGGCCCCCGGCGCGCAGCCCAGATGTTCCGCCAGTGTTGCATCTGCTTCAATCGCCATAAAGCCAATCTCGGCATCCGAGAACGGCACCGCATCAACCAGCCATTCATTTGGTCCGGTTTCGGAAAAATCCGCATTGCGCACGTCTGGGGTCACAGCCGGATTGATCCAACGGTCCTCGAATTGATAAGGCGATCCATCCGCATAGTGCATGCAGGTCAGATGCAACACCGCCTGCCCCGTCTTGAGGTTCAGCCGCGCGCGCAACCAATCAGGTACTTTGATCAACTCTTGGCTGACCAATGCATAGCGATATTGCGCGCCTTGCGCTTCAATTTCTTGACGCACAATCGGGATGCTAAAGCGCGCTTGGCGAACCGGGGCTTTGCGCACCCGCGTGCCCGCCTTGCGTTTGCGTTCGATGATGCCGTCCTCGGCCAACTCTTGCATCGCGCGGTTCACGGTGGCGCGCGCGCACCCATACTCAGCGGCAAGGTCGGCCTCATTTGGCATCAATTCACCCGGTGGCCAGACACCTTGGGTGATCTTGGCCATCAGGTCAGTTTTGACGTCTTTGAAGGTGACTTTCATCACCCCTGCATACGCGCATCCACAACGCGTTCTTCTTCGATCATCGCCTCTAGTTGGCGACGGAAGCGCAGTTGCCCCCCATCAATGCTCAGGTCGATATGTGGTGAGGTTTTGGTTTCCAGACCGATCTGCACCTCGTTCAGCACCGCCCGGTCCTCTTCGAACGCCGCACGCACATCCTCGCTCATCATCTTGGACAGCGCCTCATCTTGGGGCCGCAGATTACGCAGTTGGAACCAATAATAGCGGGTCTCGCGTTCCGTTGTAGGTGTCATGAAATTGTAGCTGTCCATGACAAAGGTTTTGTCGTGCAACGGCCCATCCGGCCCGCCCGTGCCCGCAGGGGTAAAGACCGCGCGGATCAATGCATGGCTTGGAAAGCGGACTTCGTAGTGTTGAAGACGGTCGCAATTGCCCTCAAATTCTACGATCTTTTTGTAGAAGGGGGCGGGTTCGTGATCCATCATCCAGCGGTGTACAATTACGCCTTCATCAGTTTTCTTGACCCGCAGCGGCGTGTCCTTTGTGGCGTCAGTGGCGAACGAGCTTTGATGCACCCACGCAACATGGGTTGGATCCAGCAGGTTGTCGCACATCAATAGATAGTTGCATTGCAATTCCATCGCCGCACCTTTGTTGATGCCCCATTCAGGATCATCAAAATTAGGGATATCAATGATGTCTTCTGGATCAGCAATTGCATGGTTACCCATCCATATCCAAACCAGACCGTATTTTTCATGAATCGGGAAAGGCCGTACTTGTGCGGCTGAGGGAATACGCCCCCCACCCGGTGCCCAGACACATTG
>CALKXT010000074.1 GCA_938003685.1 uncultured Sulfitobacter sp.
TGTGATGTTCGCCGTGTATTCGCCCGGTGTGATTTCCGCGTTGGAATAGGTTGTTGTCCAGTTACCTGCCGCGTCCGCGTTCACAGTATGGCTGACGCCGCCCATGGTTACAGTAACAACCGCGTTCGGGTTTGATGTCCCATTCAGCACAACGCCATCGCTGGCCTCGACTGCGTTGATCACATCATCGCCTTCAACAGGGGTTGGACTGATTGTCAGGATACCCGCATCGCGGTCAACAACCACATCTTGTGTGATTGCATCGACGTTGCCCGCCGCATCCGTTGCGGTGGCGGTCATGGTCACCGTCTGTGTGCCTGTTGGGATTTCATGCGCGGCAAAGTTTACCGACCATGTGCCATCTGCGGCCACACTGGCCTGATGGGTAAATCCGTTCATCATCACGCTGACGCTTGCACCCGGCTCTGTTGTGCCCGTCATCGTGAAACCTTGAGCGGCTTCTGCGATGTTGATCACGCCGTCTGTGCCACCAGTTGAACCAGTAAAGGCATGGTTTCGCACCAGTGTATCAACCTGAACGCTGTCTGTTTCGGTCAACGCGTTGCCCGCAGCATCCGTGGTCGTTGCAGAGATATCAGCCGTGTATTCGCCCGGCGTGATTTCTGAACTTGAATAGGTGGCCGTCCAATTGCCCGCGCCATCCGCCGTAACAGTGTGGCTGACGCCACCCATTGTCACGGTCACAACTGCATTTGGGTTTGTTGTGCCAGTTAGGACAACACCATCACTTGCTTCAACAGCGTTGATGATATCGTCACCTTCAATGGGGTCGCTGATCGTCAACACGCCTGCATCACGATCAACAACCACATCTTGCGTGATTGTTTCGACGTTACCAGCCGCATCCGTTGCCGTGGCACTCATGACGACAGTCTGTTCACCGGTTGGGATTTCGCTGGTGGCGAAATTCACAGTCCATGTGCCATCTGCCGCCACAGTGGCCTGATGGGTGAACCCGTTCATCATCACGCTGACAGTTGAACCCGGCTCGGTTGTGCCCGTCATTGTAAAGCCGCCAGCAGCTTCTTCGATGTTGATCACGCCGTCCGCGCCACCTGTGGTGCTGGTGAAGCCAAAATCACGTACCAGCGTGTCGATATCGACTTCGCCTGTGGTGGTGGTGGCGTTGCCAAAGCTATCCGTCGCCGTTGCGCTGACCGTTGCGGACATCTCACCGGTTGGGATTTCGCTGGCAGCAAATTCAACAGTCCAATTGCCGTCCGCATCAACAGTGGCTTCGTGCGTGCCCGTACCAAAGGTGACGACAACGGTTGATCCGGCCTGCGCCGTCCCCGTCAGGGTCACACCATCGGTCAGTTCTTCGGCATTGACAGTACCGTCTGTTTCAACAGTTTCGGTTTCAATCGTAAGGTTGGTCACCGTATCCACAACCAGCACATCGGTAACGGTTGTGGTGTTTCCGAACGCATCCGAGCTGACAATTGTTACGCCTGTGGTGTATTCACCGGCGTCCAGCGTGCCATTGGCCCACGTGGCGGACCACGTGCCATCCTCAGAAACCGTAGTGGTTTGCGAGATGCCCGCGATTGTTACAACAACAGTTGCGCCAGCTTCGCCTGTCCCTGTCAGGGTCACGCCCTGTTCAAAGCTTTCAGCGTTAAAGAAGTCATCAACCGACTGTGTACCCGTAGAGATAGCAACCTCAGGCGGTGTCGTGTCGATTTCATAATCAGGACCATCCAAGATGACCTCACCTGTCGCCGTTGTGACAGTCACAACCGCCTCATAGACGCCATCTGGTGGGAAGTTATCTTCGTCAAATACGGCTTCAAAGACGCCATCTTCGTTGATGACAGTTTCAACAACCTGATCACCAATTGTCACAACAACAACGTCGCCCGGTTCACCGCCACCGGTTACGGTGATCACATGCGGGGCACTGTCGTCACCACCAATTGTGCTAGAGTCGTCTGGACCGTCAACAAAGGGCTCTGCGTACACGGGATCTGGTGTACCGCCACCTTCGCCGCCACCGCCAACGCCGCCGATAACAGCCGCACCGCCAACTACAGCTGCTGCTGTTGCAGCACCACTACCACCAAGCAAGCCCGCACCCAGCAAGGGTGCCGCGAACATCGATACTTCATCGTCAGCCGTGCCAACTGATGCAACTTCTGTACGACCGAGGTAAATCAGATCATCAGAGGGGGACCATTTGCCCCACTGTTCGGTTGGGCCATACTGTGCAAACAGTTCGCCCCCGTCCGTTTCCACAAAGGAAACTTCATTCAAATAACCATCTGCAGAAATGAACAAACGGTTGGGTGCGCCAGAACCATTGAAGTAATTATCAATTGTGATCACTCGGCCATCGGTAAGCGTGATCACAAGATCCTCGCCAACACGCTGCTGGCTGGTCAGATCAATCTGCCGCAGATTTAGGGAAATTTCTTGACCCGCTTGGGCCTGAATAACGTGTGTCTCGGCTTCACTAGAAACTACACCACGTTGCAATCCGCCCGCATTATCGCGGACGACGAAATCAATCGCCTTCATAACACCACCACTCTACCTCGAAACACCGTTCTATGCGGGGCTTCTTGAATTATTGTTATCTTAACGAAGCCAGCCCGTTCAGTCGGGCCATGCATCGCCTGTATGCTTCGTAATTACCTGTAAAGCCTTCACAAAGCTAGGGACTTTTTTCCAGAACCGTTCCCCTAAACCCTAACGTGCGCCCTATGGTGACACAATCCCGGTCAGGTCATGCCCCTCAAATGACTCATTTATAAGGGTTATTGCCAAAGCCTGTGGCAACTGGGCAGAGATGCAACAGTTGACAAAATCCGATGCTCGCCAGACCTATTAACCATGAACACTATATCAAACGCCCTGCGCGACCTCACCGAAGAGCCTGATCTAGGCATCACCCTAAGCGATGGTTGTCGCCTGTCTGCACGGGTCTGGCGGCCAACGGATGCAGATGTTGATCCAGTCCCCGTGATCCTAGAATACCTGCCCTATCGTAAGCGCGATGGCACCTGCGCGCGCGACGCCTTGACCCATCCTTGGTTTGCGATGCGCGGCTATGCCTGCGTACGCGTCGACATGCGCGGCAATGGTGATAGCCAAGGTGTGATGGCAGATGAATACACCCCGCAAGAACAATCTGACTGTGTAGAAGTCATCAATTGGCTGGCCGCACAACCATGGTGCAATGGCAATGTTGGCATGATGGGTATCTCATGGGGCGGATTTAACGGCTTACAGGTCGCGTCCCATGGGCCTGATCCATTAAAGGCCGTGATCACCCTGTGTTCGACCGTGGACCGTTATGCGGATGACATCCACTACAAGGGCGGTTGCCTGCTGAATGAAAACCTTGGATGGGGCGCAACCATGTGGTCCTATTCCAGCCGCGCCCCTGACCCTGCCCTGCGCAAGGATTGGCGTGAGATGTGGCTAGAACGGTTAGAAGCGGAGCCTTTCCTGCCCGCGCTTTGGCTGCGCCATCAACGCCGCGATGCCTATTGGAAACAGGGATCAGTGATTGAGGATTATTCCGCAATCAAGGCAAAGGTGTTGGCGATTGGCGGTTGGGGTGATGCCTACAAGAACGCAGTGCCGCAACTGGTTGAGGCGCTTCCCGGCGCAAAAGGCATCGTCGGGCCATGGGTGCACAAATATCCGCATTTCGCTGTTCCCGAACCGCGCATCGGCTTCCTACAAGAAGCCCTGCGGTGGTGGGATCGCTGGCTAAAAGACATCGACACAGGTGTTGAGGAGGACCCGGATTATCGCGCTTATCTGATGGACGGGGTGCGCCCTGCGACATGGTATCTGGAAAGATCCGGACGCTGGATCACCGAAGGAAAAGGGGCAACATCGCACCTCGATACCGTCACACTGCATTTAACCAATGCGGGATTGCGTGCCGAAACAGGGCAGCTTGATCAATCGGTTTCCGCCCCTGCGGATTGTGGTGCAGATGCGGGCGAATACTGCGCAATTTGGTTGGGTCCAGAACTGCCCGGCGATCAACGGTGTGATGATGCGCTCTCTGCAACCTTTGACGGTGAACCGTTGGTCGCTGACATGGATATTGTTGGCGCACCGCGCATCACTCTCCAGATCGCCTCGGATCAGCCACAAGCGCAGATTGCCGTGCGCCTGAACCATATTCATCCCGATGGGGCCGCGACGCGCATCACCTATGGCGTTTTGAACCTAAGCCATCGCGATAGTGCCGAACATCCAAATGCTATGGTGCCTAACAAGACAGAGACCATTGTACTCAGCCTTGATCACATCGCATACCGCGTTCCAAAGGGGCACAAGTTGCGCATTTCGATTTCTGATGCGTACTGGCCACTAATCTGGCCCTCCCCCGTGGCGACGCAGTTGACCCTCAGTAGTGGCACGATCACCCTGCCCCAACGTCCCACCGCAGGTGGTGATGAGCATACTTTTGAGCCGCCCACCGCAGCAGACCCATGGCAAACCACGACAATTCGAGAGGGCAATCACACCCGTCGCCGCGAGACTGATATGAATACAGGTATCGTCACGCTGTTAATTGAGGACGACTTTGGCAAAGCCCAAGACGCCAAACATGGGCTGATCTCAGGCTCAATCGCACGTGAAAAATGGGCAATCCATCCAGATGATCCCCTGTCTGCACGCGGCACGTGTCATTGGACCGACGAGTTGCAACGCGGCGACATAAAATTGCGCACTGAAACGCACAGCAAAATGTGGTCTGACTCCACTCAATTCCACTTAAGCGTGTGTTTGCAAGCCTTTGAGGATGACGAGATGATTTATGAACGCAAGCTTACAGACAGTATCAATCGAGACTTCATGTAACATCACTGTCACCGTTTTATGGGTATTAACACTTGCGACACTGTCCAAAATCGGCAAACTTGATCCATCAATCAATAAAACAGCGCAAAAAGCGCTATGATTCCAACCGGGAGTACCAAATGAACGATCAACTAAAGAACATGACAGCAGATGTGACCAAGGGCCTGATGACACGCCGTGAATTTGTGGGCCGTGCCGCAGCACTTGGTGTGACGGCAGCTGTCGCCAATTCAATGCTGGCAAGTTCTGCTGAAGCGGCTGCACATGCTGCACCCAAACGCGGCGGCATGATGAAAATCGGCTCGTCGGGCGGTGAATCCACCAACACCCAAGATCCAGCGCTGACCGCATCCGAAGTACCGTTGAACAACCTGCGCGCATGGGGTGAAACCCTGGTTGAAGTTGACGCTGGCGGCGAACTTGATTTCCGTATGGCCGAAAGTGTCGAAGCCTCAGCAGATGCCAAACAGTGGGTTTTTAAAATCCGTAAGGGTGTTACGTTTTCCAACGGCAAGGACATGACAGCAGAAGACGTGCTGATGACCATGCAGCGCCACTCAAATGAGGACAGCCAGTCAGGTGCTTTGGGCATCATGAAGGGTATTTCCAGCATGAAAGTGGACGGCGACAACTTTATTGTCGATCTCGAAGCTGCTAACGCTGACCTTCCTTATCTGATGTCAGACTATCACTTAATGATCCAGCCCGGTGGCGGCATGGATGATCCCGGTGCCGCAATTGGTACGGGTGCCTATACCCTCGAAATCGATGAGCCCGGTGTGCGCCACGCCTTTAAGCGTCGCGAAGATTACTGGGATAGCGAAAACCGGGGTTGGGCTGATGAAGTCGAACAACTGGTGCTTAACGATGCAACAGCCCGGACTGCGGCACTGCAATCTGGACAAGTACACATCATCAACCGCGTCGACCCAAAAGTTGCCGCACTGCTGGACCGCGCACCAAACCTAAGCGTGGAATCTGTTGCGGGTCGTGGTCACTATGTGTTCATCGCGCACAAAGACACGGCACCCTTCGATAACAACGACGTAATGTTGGCGCTGAAATATGCCATCAACCGCGAAGAAATGGTCGACAAAATCCTGCGTGGGTTTGGCACCATTGGCAACGACATGCCCATCAACGCGGCCTATCCGTTGTTTGATGAAACTATCCCACAGCGTGAACATTCCATCGAAAAAGCCAAAGAGCATTACGCAAAATCAGGCCACGATGGCAGCCCGATCATCTTGCGTGTTGCTGACGGTGCCTTCCCAGGTGCGGTTGACGCGGCGTCCTTGTTCCAAGAATCTGCCAAAGCGGCGGGTATTCCACTGGAAATCAAGCGTGAGCCAAACGATGGCTATTGGTCAGAGGTTTGGAACAAACAGCCGTTCTGTGCGTCCTATTGGGGCGGTCGCCCGGTGCAGGATCAGATGTATTCCACCGCGTATCTGTCCACAGCGGATTGGAACGACACACGCTGGAAGCGTCCAGAATTTGACGCGATGCTCAATTCTGCAAAAGCGGAATTGGACAATGCCAAGCGTAAAGAAATCTATTCACAGATGGGCCGTATGTTGAACGAAGAAGGTGGTGTAATTCTGCCTATGTTCAACGACTTTGTCTCTGGTGTATCCGAGAACATCGGTGGCTGGGCAGACGATCCAAACGGCCCAGTGATGGACAACAAGTCCCACATCAAGTGCTGGTTGAAAGACGCATAGGGCACATCGCAAAATGCACCCTATCTTAAAACTCATTACCCAGCGCCTCGCGCTGGGTATACTGCTCCTCTTTGCAGCATCAATATTGATCTTCGCGGGCACCTCGATCCTTCCCGGGGACGTCGCACAATCCATTTTAGGCCAATCAGCCACCCCCGAAGCGCTGGCAAACATGCGCCGCGAATTGGGCCTGAACGAACCCGCCCTCACCCGCTATTTCTCGTGGCTTGGAAACTTCCTCCAAGGCGACCTTGGCACCGCTCTAACCAATGGCCGCGACATCGCAGAAAGCCTTGGTGGACGTCTCAAAAATACGCTTTTCCTTGCCTTCTGGGCGGCTGTCATATCAGTCCCGTTGGCAATCTTTCTGGGCCTGCTGGCCGTGCGCTACAAAGACCGCTGGCCAGATAAGCTGATCTCGGCTGTGACCCTCACAACCATTTCAATCCCGGAATTCATGATTGGTTACGTGTTGATCTATTGGGTCTCCATCAAGTGGGGCATGTTTTCATCCGTAGCTATTATCAACGACGGGATGAGCCTTGCTGAGAAACTCAATGCCATTGCAATCCCAGTGATGGTTCTGACGCTGGTGGTTCTAGCGCACATGATGCGCATGACCCGCGCTGCAATTTTGAATGTGATGCAGTCGGCCTATATCGAAACGGCTGAACTCAAAGGCATGGGCATGCTGCGCATTATTCGCAAACACGCCTTTCCAAACGCAATTGCCCCTATCGTCAATGTGGTCATGCTGAACCTCGCTTATCTGGTGGTTGGGGTTGTCGTCGTCGAAGTGGTCTTTGCCTACCCCGGCATGGGCCAATATCTGGTAGACCACGTGAGCAAACGTGACGTGCCTGTGGTGCAGGCCTGTGGCCTGATCTTTGCGGCTGTCTATATTGGTTTGAATTTGGTTGCGGATATTGTCTCAATCTTAGCCAATCCACGCTTGAGGCATCCAAAATGAGAAATATTCCCATTTCCGCCCTCATTGGCCTGTTCTTTACGGGTTTGTTTTTCCTTATGGCCCTCGTTGCGCCGTTGATCGCACCCTATGGCATGTCCGAAATTGTTGGAGATGTCTGGGAACCTTCATCATCCGAGTTCCTACTTGGCACCGACAGTATTGGCCGCGATCTTCTGACCCGTCTAATCTACGGTGGGCGCACCACGATCTTTATCGCCGTTGCGGCCACCATCCTCAGCTTTGTAACAGGATCTGTGCTTGGCTTTTTCGCCGCTGTCTCTGGCGGATGGGTTGACCAAGCACTGTCGCGTTTCGTCGATCTGATCATGTCGATCCCATCACTCATCTTTGCACTTGTTGTGCTGTCAGTGATGCCGACTACGATGACGATCCTGATCATCCTTATGGGCTTGCTGGACTCAACCCGTGTTTTCCGTCTGGCCCGCGCCGTTGCTGTGGACATCACCGTCATGGATTACGTCGAAGCCGCCCGTTTACGCGGCGAAAAAATCGGCTGGATCATCTTTCGTGAAACTCTGCCCAATGCATTATCTCCGCTGGTTGCAGAGATGGGGCTGCGCTTTATCTTTATGGTGCTGTTCATTTCAACGCTGTCGTTCCTTGGCCTTGGCGTGCAACCACCGCTGGCGGATTGGGGCGGTATCGTGAAAGAGAACAAAGAAGGCATCAACTATGGCATCCAAGCGGCGCTGTATCCCGCCTATGCCATCGCCACCTTGTGTATCTCTATTAACCTTGTTGCGGACTGGATTTTGAACCGCACGACGTCTTTGAAAGGTGGCAGAGGATGAGTGACCCCCTTCTCAAAGACCCGCTCCTAAAAGTTAGGGGCCTAAAAATCGGCGCTACGATCTATCCACCGGGCGAACGCCCGCGTGATATTGAAATTGTGCATGGTGTTGATTTTGATCTGGAGGCTGGCAAAGTCCTTGGATTGATCGGTGAATCTGGTGCTGGTAAATCCACCATCGGGCTTGCTGCAATGGCCTATGGTCGGGGCGGCGTCGAACTAACAGGCGGTGAAGTCTGGGTGAATGGCCGGGACATGCTGCAAGCCGGCGTGCGCGATGTGCGCCGATTGCGTGGTGCCGAAGTAACCTATGTCTCGCAATCTGCGGCAGCATCCTTCAACCCCGCCAAAAAGATTTTGGAACAGGTCACGGAAGCCGCAATTTTCCAAAGCAAGTTCAGCAAGAAAGACGCCGAACGACGCGCTGTTGAATTGTTTCGTAAACTTGGGCTGCCTGATCCCGAAAACATCGGTGATCGGTATCCACACCAAGTTTCAGGTGGGCAATTGCAACGCTGCATGACCGCACTGGCACTCTGCCCGGAACCCGATCTGGTGGTGTTCGATGAACCGACCACGGCACTGGACGTGACCACCCAGATCGATGTGTTGGCCGCGATCAAAGATGCGATCCGCGATACAGGTGTTGCCGCATTGTACATCACCCATGACCTCGCCGTGGTCGCGCAGGTCAGCGACCATATCATGGTGCTGCAACAGGGCGCGATGGTCGAATACGGCACCACCGATCAGATCATCAACAACCCACAAGAAGAATACACACAAGCGCTGGTTTCTGTGCGCTCGATCAAACACGTTGAAAAAGACCCATCTGACGATCCGCTGTTGCGTGTTGAGAACATCACAGCCCGCTATAAAGGCACAGACTTTGATGTCCTAAAGGACGTCAATGTTGAACTACACCCCGGCCAAACACTGGCGATTGTAGGTGAATCTGGTTCTGGGAAATCAACATTAGCGCGCGTGATCACAGGATTGCTGCCCCCTTCTGCGGGTCAAATCACATTTGATGGACGCACTCTTACCCCTGATCTGGCCACGCGGCCGTTGGATGATCTGCGCGAATTGCAGATGATCTATCAAATGGCTGACACTGCAATGAACCCACGCCAAACGGTAGGTACAATCATTGGTCGTCCGCTTGAGTTTTACTTTGGCCTCAAAGGCAAGGCAAAGCAGGCGCGCATTCAGGAACTGCTTGATGAGATTGAGTTGGGTGAGGGTTTTCAAGATCGATATCCTGCCGAATTATCAGGCGGTCAAAAACAGCGTGTCTGTATCGCCCGTGCGTTGGCTGCCAAGCCCAAGCTGATCATTTGTGATGAAGTCACCTCTGCTCTCGATCCACTCGTTGCTGATGGTATTCTCAAACTGCTGCTCAAGCTGCAAAAGGTTGAAAACGTATCCTATCTGTTCATCACCCACGATCTGGCAACCGTCAAAGCCATTGCCGATAGTATCGCGGTTATGTTTCAGGGTCAGGTGGTGCGCTATGGACCTAAATCTCAGGTGCTGGCACCGCCGTTTGATGATTATACTGACCTGTTGCTCAGCTCTGTTCCAGAGATGAAACTTGGCTGGTTGGAAGAAGTGATTGAGCATCGTAAAATGGAAAGTGGGGGCAACTAAGGCCCGCTAAGACACGACTGGAGAGGCGTATTGATCACAAGATCAATAGCCCCGCTTGCTGCATCACACCTTGCTGCCATGCGCGTCAAAGTGACCTGCTAGAATGGTGCGCAACTCGTCGCGTTGGCGCATACCACGCAGCACTTGCGACACCTCACCGGTGCCATCAAACAAGATCAACGTCACATGCGGTACGTTGTATTGCGCCGCAAACGCCGCCCCTTCGGCCTGCTTGATGTCTGCCACCAGATAAATCAGGTCACATTCGCCAAACTGCTCCATCGCAACGCGGGTTTCGCGTTGCAGCGCCGTGCAGGTGGGGCATTGTGGGTCGTGGACCTGCACGACTGCGGGCTTGCCCTGCCCAATCTGCGTCAAGTCATGTTCCGCTTGAAAGTCCTGAAACCAACCGCGCGCCAAATACCCAAAGCCAGTCAAAGCAGCCACACCAATTACACTGTTGCGTCCATAGCGCAGCAGGTCGCGTCGAGTCATCGGTGTCACCTCAACGGTCTGTGCTTTTACTGCCTGTGCTTGTTTGCGCTGCTTGGTTTTTGATTTCTTCGCCATGACCTGCCCTGATCCAAATTGATTTGGCACAAGATACGTTATGCAAAGCCATATCCATATCACAGTTTGCTCACGCATCGCTCACTTCGCTGCGATGTGAAGCTGAATTAGGAGGCACACCCCGTCTGCATAACTCGGGCTATGGCGGTCTCATCAAACGCACCTGTTGTCGTACCAGAAGCGCCCGACACTTGGACCAGAGCACCAGAGATTTCCGCGTCTGAAACAGTTATCTCGCGCGCCCCCCCAGTGTCGTCCACATCAATGGTAAACGATACCTGCTGTTCGGGCCCCAACCCCGTCAAATCAAGCGATACGCGCTGGTCCCCGTCTGCCACCTGCGGCAGATTTGCTATCAAGTCACGCCCTGCAACCAAATCAAAGGGTTGAAACACTTCGACACCCGCACCTTGGGCAGTAACATCAAACACCAATCCCGCAGGAGACTTTGCCAGATCAATCGTAATAGCCAACGGGCCCAATTCACAACTGCCCGTATTCACAATATCAAACCGATCCTTCGGCGCGCCCTCAACAAAACGGACTTCGATATCGGCATGTGCCGTGCAGGCCATCACTGCCAGCGTAGCCGTGGTAAAAAAGACATATCTCATAGCACTATCCCCTGTTTGCGATGCTTAAGAACTAACGCGCACCAACCAATCGTCAACTTGAATACCACTTGCAGTTCCGTAATCGATCCGCTCATAATCTCGTAGCTAGAGGAGCCGTACATATGAAAAACAAGCTGCTGCTGATCATCCTTGACGGTGTCCCCTATCGCAATTGGCGACGCTTGTTTGGCAACCTCGAAGGCTGGGTCGACAGCGGCGATGCACATGTGTGGAAAATCCGTTCTGTGCTGCCTTCAACTTCTGCTTCTTGTTATGCGTCTATCCATACAGGCGTGGCCCCAGCGGTGCATGGCTGTACGGGTAATGGCAATGTGTTCCGCCTTAAGGAAAAGGATATCTTTTCCCAAGTACGCGCGGCTGGCGGTGTGACAGGGGCTGTCGCACATTCGTTCTGGTCCGAATTTTTCAACCGCCACCCGTTCGATTATGTGCGTGACGTCGAATATGATGAGCCGAACAGCGACAGCATCAACCACGGCCGTTTCCACACGATGACAGGCTATGGTTTGATCAATCAAATGACCCCATCAGACGTTGACCTTTTTGCGTCGCTTACCAATCTGAGCCTACGTTTTGGCCTGAATTACGGAATGCTACACACCTGCACGCTAGACAGCATAGGACACCGGTTTTTCCATGATTGTCAGGAAATGGACCATGCGTGTTTCGTGATGGATGAAATGCTGGCCCCCTTTATCCCCAAATGGTTGGATGCGGGATATGAGGTAATTGTAACAGCTGATCATGGCCAAGACGCGCGCGGTCATCACGGGGGCCGTGACCCGTTACAGCAAGAGGCGGCGTTATACTATTTTGGCCCGGCGACAGGCCCGTCTGAGGATACAGTTATTGATCAGCTACAACTGGCTCCTACAATTCTGCACCGCCTTGGCGCACCAATTGCCGACACGATGAAAGCCAAGAGTTTCCTGTCCTAGGTGAAGTACGCCTATAGGGTCGAGATGGATAACTGCCCTCGCCTAGTATGGCCACTCGCGACGACCCACAGCATCCACCGCGCCGACAATCTGATCAAAAAAGCCAGCCGCCTTTTGTGACATGACACGTGCGCGCAAACATCCATGCACCATGCCAGACACGTTAATCCATTTTGCTGTTCCACCCGCCACGCGCACAGCATCGCGATAAGCTTTACCGTCACTCGCCAACGGATCACATTCCGCAGTGACCATCACCGATGGCGGTAGCCCTGAAAAATCCGTGTCTTGCAAGGGGGCAAAGCGAGGATCGCCTTTGGGCGGCGAAACGCCCCCCGTGCGGGTCTTCATATAAAACGCCATATCAGCTGTAGTTAAATGTGGCGCGTTGGCGTGTTCCACATAAGAACCCTGATCATGATCACCGCCAAGCCCAGGATAGATCAACACCTGCCCCACAATGCGATTATCAATACGACCCCGCGCATGATGCGTTACCGCGGCTGCCAGATTTCCGCCGGCACTGTCGCCGCACATAATCACAGAACCCTTATGGAACTCTGTGATCGCCTCAAACGCGGCCCATGCATCATTAAAACAGCCGGGGAACACCACCTCGGGGGCCAGCCCGTAATCGACCGATATGACCCGAAACCCGGTGCGTTTGCACAGCTCAGCACAGACATCATCGTGACTGTCTAACCCACCAACAACAAAGCCACCGCCATGGTAGTAGATCACCGTGGTGTCGGTTGTCCCCGTTTCGTATCGACGGCACAGAACGCCACCCTGATCCTCATCATGAACGTCAACACCTGCCGGGCGCCCCTGATAGAACACCTTGCACATATTGTTATAAACGGCGCGCTGCTCAGCAATGGTCATATCCACAACACCGGGTGGATATGTGCCATCAACACGCTCAATAAACGCCCACATTTCAGCGTCGATAAGGGCGCGGTAATCTGGTGAGATCATGCAGGTTCCCAAGGGCGGGTGAATGCGCCAAGCACATCACCAACCTCTTGATCCGTCGCACCGCTCATCGTGACCTGAGCGACCAAACCGCGTTTTTTGTCATCACTCACGGATGTCACACGCGCCTCAAGCGACGCTTTCTCAAGCGCTTCGTTGTAAATACGTGTGATTGCATGACGACGCAGATCGGGTTTGAATATCTTGCCAACCGCCGTTTTAGGCAATTCGTCCATGATCTGCATGTGTTTAGGTTGCGCGGCACGTTCAAGCACATGCTCTTTACAAAACGCCATCAGTTCTTCTTCGGTCACCGACGCACCTGCAACCAGTTCGACAAAGGCGCAAGGCACCTCACCTGCATGGGCATCCGGTTGACCAATCGCGCCCGCAAATGCCACGGCCTCATGGCCCAATAGCGCCTCTTCAATCTCGGCCGGGTCAATGTTGTGACCGCCACGAATGATCAAATCTTTCGCGCGCCCTGTGATCCAAACATATCCATCCTCATCAATCCGACCCAAGTCGCCAGTACGTAGAAATTTATCGTAATAATAGAGGTCTTTGTTCTTGTCCGCTTCGGTATAGGTGTGCCCCGCATAAACACCGGGGTTTGAGACACAAATCTCGCCGATCTCTTCAACACCAGCATCAATTGGGCCGTTTTCAGTGCCCTTGATGATTTTGACATTGGAATAGGGCAACGGAATACCGATGCTGCCTACTTTCTTTTGGCCATCAGTCGGGTTGACCGACACCAAACACGTCGCCTCCGTCAGGCCATACCCTTCGACCAAGGTGATGCCTGTCGCCTCTTCAAAGCGGCGAAACAGTTCAAGCGGCAAAGGCGCTGAACCCGAAAATGCAGTTTTTACGCTGCTGATATCTGCATCAATGGGGCGCTGCATCTTGGCAGAAATCGCCGTTGGGACGGTGATGATAAAACTGATTTTCCAGCGTTCGACCAGCTTCCAAAAGTTATCAAAAACACCTTCGCCGCGATAGCCTTGCGGCGTTGGAAACACCACATGCGCGCCCGAATGGATCGCCGCCATCAGGATCACATGACAGGCAAAAACGTGAAACAATGGCAGCGGACACATGATGTTGTCGTTCTCATCAAACAACAACGTGTGACCC
>CALKXT010000075.1 GCA_938003685.1 uncultured Sulfitobacter sp.
TGGCTAAGTTCGACATCTGGGTAATCTGTATCATGTACTTTTTGCACAACCTCACGCCACAGAATGCCGGATTCCATCACGTTGGCTTTTTCCATCGAACACACTTTGTTGCCGCGGCGACGTGCCAGTTCAAAGGCAGAACGTGCGACGCGATCAATCTCGGATTCGGTATAGCGCTGGGTGTTGATGCCAACACGTTCGTTACCTTCCTCAAAAATTCCGCGTGGTTCGCCAAAATACACGCCGGACGTCAATTCACGCACGATCATGATATCAAGACCTGCAACCAGTTCTTTCTTGAGCGATGAGAAATCAGCAAGCGCGTCAAAACACTGTGCAGGGCGTAGATTTGAAAACAGGTCCATTTCTTTGCGCAGACGCAGCAGGCCGCGCTCAGGTTTTACGCTAAAATCCAAATCGTCGTACTTTGGACCGCCAACAGCGCCCAACAATACAGCATCGACTTCTAGGGCGCGTGCCATGGTATCATCATGCAGCGGCGTGCCGTGTTTGTCATAGGCTGCACCACCAACCAAATCATGTTCGACATCAAAGGCTAAATCGCGGTTTTTGCCGAACCAATCAATGATCCGCGTGACCTGTCCCATAACTTCTGGGCCGATGCCGTCACCGGCGAGGATTAGCAAGGTTGGGTTGGCCATGGGGCGCTCCTGATATGAATGTCAGATGCGGGGTAGCGTGACAGCGCCATAGGGTCAAGATTACCTAGCGTTTCAGATCAATTACTACCAAACTGTGTCGACTTGCCACTGGGTTCTTGTGGGTGACATTTGCATCCACGATAGTCCAATCGGTTGACGGCAGAACATAGTCCACACGCATATCGCCAGTTTGTTCCCAATGGACGGTTGACTGGTTGGGCAAAGGATCCTGAAGCTCTGTGCGACTGAGTAGGGATTGCATCGCAACCGATCTGCCATCGCCACGTTCTGGGTCAAGGTTTGCGTCGCCAAGTAGGATGAAACTGTTTTGAGGCGCGGGGCCGAATAACCCGTCTAAGTATTTTGACCAAAACGCTACCTCATCATGATTACGCCGACCGTTGCGGTCTTCTGGGCCATCAAAAACGGGGGGTGAGGCGTGAAATGTAAGGATGTGGAATTGTCCCAGATCAGGATGATCAATCGGTACAATCCAATGACCATGAGATGAAAGCCGTTGGAGATCGTAGGCTGCGGTGCTGGGGTAGGGCCCTGATGCGGTTAGTGGAAAGATATTGTCGGGTAAGTCCTTCCATAGAAGTGTCGAATATTCTTGAACCTCGCTCACTTCAATTGGAAACCGCGATAGAATTGCCATGCTGCCTTGGCCAAAAAACCGACCGTATCCTTGCGCATCTCCGGGCCCGCCAAATCTGCCATCGCCGTCTAAATCAACGTCTGTTTGTAGGCCCGCGTTGGGGGCGGCGGAGAAATGGTAAGGGTAGTCTAGGCCGCGCTCTTTGAGAGCCAACGTAAAGGCGCGCAGGGCGCTGTTTTCCAGATCGTAGTCAAAGCCCTGTACCGCAACCACGTCAGCGCGAGAGGTGACTAATGTGTCTATCACAGCTAGAATCTGTGGATCTGATCCTTTGAGGATATCACGCAATAAGATACCTGGGCCCTTGCGAGAGAGTTCAGTATTAAAAGTCGCAACGCGCAGTGTGTCTGCTTGCGCAAAACTGGCGGACAACCATACAAGTGCAAAGACAATTAGGCCGTTTGAAAACCAGCTTCGGCTTCGGCGTTGGCATAGGTGCGGCGGCGTTTGTCTTCGATCATGTCCGCGACTTTGCCCATCGCGATGCCCCGCATGATCATGCTGGCAGGAAGGAAAGCCCATGCGCTAATTGTCCAAATTAGGGTTTGTGGATTGTTCAATGTGATTGGGTCTATCAGATCAGCGGCACCTTTGACCACTGCGGGAATGATGAAGGGCAACAAGAACCCAAGCGCGATGTTGATGCGTGCGTCGCGCTGCAAGCGGTACAAGACATCTCCACCAGCCGTTGGGTCAAACAAGGGGAGGTTAACCCAAACATTGAACGCGCCCTGACGGGATGGCCATCCAAGGACACGCACCAGCACTAAAAAGGCAGTCATCGCAATAAGCGAGATAAGATAGGCCAACCCAGCAGAGGTGCGTACGGAGCGCACCACTTCGGCGTCTGAATTTTCAGGCAACATCAATACGATAAGGCGCACTGGGGAGAATGGGAAATCGATTGCATTGCCGATGATCGTTCCGATTGACGTCAGCGCTCCAGTCAACACAGTTGGGTCGCTTTGGCCCTTTATGATCGCGCTCAGCATGAAAACGGTAAAGAAGAGTGAGGCAAACCGCAGACGGTTGAAGGGTGGCGCGTCGCGGAATTCAACGATGCTTGGCAGGTTCGAGTTATATTCAACAAAAGTCAGGAATGCCGCAAGCAAGGCCACTAGAACCGTGATTTGGCTAGAGTCTACCGCCACATCTGGCAGCAATAATGCGGGGGTCGCAATAAGCAACGCCACCAAAAGGCCGCGCAACGCGGCACCTGTCATCCGTCCGATCAATTTTCTGCCCTTCCAAACTGGCCAGCCACGATGCTTTGTCGCGTGCTTGTTCCAACTTGTTGGCCCCGTGTTACGGAGCGCTGCCTCATTCTTGCCCAATTTGTGCCTTCTTTCGTCTTATTGCTCAAGGCTGTTGGTTAATAAGATGTAAGAGGTAGGGCATTTTGAGGGTGAGGGTGGTGCGTTCTTGCATCATCTTTGGGGCAGTCCTGTGGCACGCTGCCGGTCAATCGCAGATGTAGTGTGCAGGTGGATTGCAGGCACAACGCGCAGCTTTAAGTTGTTAAGGAAATTGTAAATCTATTCGCTTTGTGGATTACCCGCTTTGTATTAGGCTTGGGTGGCGCACTTGTTAGCGCTTCATTTTCAAGGATAAAAATTATGAAAACTACACTTTTATGCGCCGTTTTTCTCACAGGCATTTCTACAGCAGCATTCGCTGACGGTCACGGCAGTACGTTTCAGCAAACCTGCTCAAACTATTCATTCGCCTATATGGGGAATGAGGCAGGCATCAAAGCGACCTGTTTGAAATCAGATGGCACACCAAACGAAACATCGATCACGATAAATGGTATTTCCAATGAAGATGGCCATTTGACTAACAGTGGCGGTGCCAGCACGTTTCAGCAAAGCTGTGGGTCAATCCAGGTCAAGCCATCTGGTCCAGATGCGGTAATCCTTCACGCCACCTGCCGCATGGCTGATGGTCAAAGCCTGTCAACGTCAATTGAACTTGGTGGGATCAGCAATGTTGATGGCGTTCTAACCAACTAAACACAAAAGAAAAGAGGGCCGCGTTATGCAGCCCTCTTTTTATAATTGAATGTGGTGGTGGGTTAGACCCAAGGACGTGCCTGTGCTGCTGCGGCTTCAAACGTGTCGATAGACGCAGCTTTTTCCATGGTCAGACCAATATCATCGAGACCGTTCATCAAGCAGTGCTTTTTGAATGCATCAACTTCAAAGTTGAACACATCACCGTCTGAGGACGTGATGGTCTGGCTTTCCAGATCAATCTCAATGCGCGCGTTAGCACCTTTTTCGGCGTCTTTCATCAACACATCGACCTGCTCTTGCGGCAGAACAATTGGCAAGATGCCGTTCTTAAAGCAGTTGTTGTAAAAGATGTCCGCATAGCTGGGTGCAATCACGCAGGTGATGCCAAAGTCAGCAATCGCCCAAGGCGCGTGTTCGCGTGAAGAGCCACAACCAAAGTTATCACCCGCCACAATGATCTGCGCATCGCGGTACTGCGGCTTGTTCAGTACGAATTCAGGGATTTCGTTGCGGTCGTCGTCATAACGCATCTCATCAAACAGATTCACACCAAGGCCAGAACGCTTGATGGTTTTCAAAAACTGCTTGGGGATGATCATATCGGTGTCGATGTTGATCAAAGGCATGGGGGCGCCGATGCCGCTGAGGGTTGTAAACTTTTTCATTACATCATCTCCCGAACGTCTGTGAGTTTGCCTGTGATTGCTGCTGCTGCGGCCATTGCGGGTGACATCAAGTGTGTGCGACCACCGCGGCCCTGTCGGCCTTCAAAGTTGCGGTTGGAGGTCGCTGCACAGCGCTCGCCGGGGGCCAGTTGATCTGGGTTCATCGCCAGACACATGGAACAACCCGCCAGACGCCATTCAAAACCTGCGTCCTTAAAGATGTCTGCCAAACCTTCTTCTTCTGCTTGGGCACGCACAAGGCCAGAACCAGGCACGATCATCGCACGCAGCCCGTCTTTGATCTTCTTACCCTTCAGGATTTCAGCAGCGGCGCGCAAATCTTCAATACGGCCATTGGTACACGAGCCGATGAATACGGTGTCGATCTCAACGTCTGCCAAGGGCGTGCCGGATGTCAGGCCCATGTAATCAAGCGAGCGTTGCGCCGCGTTGACTTTGCCGCCTGTGAAATCAGACGCCGCAGGGATCATTGATGTGATTGGCAGAACATCCTCGGGCGACGTGCCCCAAGTGACCAACGGTGCAATGTCTTCACCCTTAAGCGTCAAGACCAAGTCCCATGCCGCATCATCGTCGGAATAAAGCGTTTTCCACCAATCAAGGGCTGCTTCCCACTGTGCGCCTTTTGGCGCATGGGGGCGACCCATGCAGTATTCAAAGGTCTTTTCATCTGGCGCGATCAGACCTGCGCGCGCGCCGCCTTCAATCGCCATGTTGCAAACGGTCATGCGTCCTTCCATGGACAAATCGCGGATTGCTTCGCCGCAATATTCGATCACATAACCCGTACCGCCAGCGGTGCCTGTGGCACCAATTACGGCCATTGTGATGTCTTTGGCAGTCACGCCAGCACCCAGTTTTCCGGTGATCTCGACCTTCATGTTTTTAGATTTTTTCTGGATCAGCGTTTGCGTGGCCAAAACATGCTCAACCTCGGATGTACCGATGCCATGCGCCAAGGCACCAAAGGCACCATGGGTCGCGGTGTGGCTGTCACCACAGACAACGGTCATGCCTGGTAATGTCCAACCCTGTTCCGGGCCAACGATATGCACGATGCCCTGACGGATATCAGACACTGGGTAATAATGAATGCCAAATTCCTTGGCGTTTGTGTCAAGTGCAGCAACCTGAATACGGCTGTCTTCGGTCATGGTGGTCGCGTCAGCGCGGTCCAGCGTGGTCGGCACGTTGTGATCTGGCACAGCGATTGTTTTGTCTGGCGCGCGGACAGTACGGCCGGTCATCCGCAAACCTTCAAAGGCCTGTGGGCTGGTCACTTCGTGCACCAAATGGCGGTCAATGTACAAAAGGCAGGTGCCGTCGTCGGCTTCGTGTGCCAAATGAGCATCCCAGATTTTATCGTAAAGCGTCTTGGGGGACATGATGGTCCTCTCCCGTATAAGTTTGGATTGGGTGGTGGTGATGTTGGGTCGCGTTTACAGGCAGGCGCGCACAGTATGGGTCGCCCCAAAAAAGCGTTCACGCAGCCGCGCGCGGTCGTCCAGATCAAACACCTGTTTCATGGGGAAAGGGAATACAGGGGCCACACGAGTCTATCAAGGGCCGATTGGATAAGGTATCGTCGGTGGCTACCCTCATCTGCTGGGGTTGATTGCTTGCTGCTTGGGATTGGGTGTGCAACCCTTTCATCCGTAATTAGTTAGGCGCAGCGATGAACCCTGAAACAGATCCTTTTGCTGAATTCTTAACGTCCATTCAGGCGCAGTTTTCGGGTGTTACCGTATTCACACAAAGCATCGTCACACCGGGATGGCGGCAAAACCAGATTATTATTTTGGTTGGGCTGGCTTTGGTTGCATGGTTGCTGCACCGGGTGTCTGGCAATGTCTTACAAAATTGGGTGCGATCCCGCGAAGGGTGGGCCAAGTGGAAGCTGCGCGTGGTTGTTCAGGTTAAGCGACGCCTTGGACTGATGTGGTTCGCCTTGATGGCGGGTGGTGTTTATATGGTGATGCAAAACATCACATGGCCGTCGCGGTCCTATTTGATTGGCTTGGCGGCCACACTGGCAAGTGTTTGGGTTGGTGTAGCTTTTGCGGCGCGTATGGTGCGCAATCGCTTTATGCGACGCGTGGTGACATGGTCATTGTGGATATACGCGACGTTCTATTTCTTGAACATTGCGGATGAGGTGTCGGCCTTTTTAGATCGCATTGCGATTGAGATTGGTGACTTCCGTATGTCTTTGCTCACTGTGATCACGGCCTTGGTCGTGATCGGAGCGTTGTTCACAATGGCTCGATTGGTTAGCACGACGACCTCTGCCAAAATTCGCCAGAACGATGACATCAGCCCCTCAATGCAGGTTCTGGCGGTCAAGGGTGTGCAGGTTATGCTGTATGGCTTTGCGTTCTTTATGGGCGTCAAAGCGGTTGGTATCGACCTCACTGGTCTTGCGGTCCTGTCGGGTGCCATCGGTGTTGGCCTTGGTTTTGGTCTGCAAAAAGTGGTGTCAAATCTTGTGTCGGGTGTGATCATTCTAATCGATAAATCGATTAAGCCGGGGGACGTGATCAGCCTTGGTGATACCTTTGGTTGGATACAAACCTTGGGTGCGCGTTATGCATCAGTGGTCACGCGGGATGGCAAGGAATACCTGATCCCGAACGAAGACTTGATCACTGGGCAGGTGGTGAACTGGTCGCACTCCAACGATTTTGTGCGGCTCGATATCTATTTTGGCACTGCATATGGTTGTGATCCGCATACTGTACGCAAACTGGCTATTGATGCGGCAAAAGGTGTGGAACGGGTACTCAGCTTTAAAGCGCCTGTGTGTCACATAGTTGGTTTTGGTGATAGCAGCGTCGATTATATCCTGCGGTTCTGGATCAAAGATCCAACGGGGGGGCTGACCAACATCCGTGGTAATGTTTACTTGGCGCTTTGGGATGTTTTTAAAGAGAACGACATCTCCATCCCGTTCCCACAACGCGAAGTTCTGGTGCTGGAAGAGAGTAAGATGCAAATGACGCAAACCAAGCGGGCACCTGCGCTGGATTAATCGATCAAGAGGCAGAGTTGTCCTGCGTAGATATTGACCTACTTCTCATCACGTAGTGAAGCGATAGCCAAAAGGGCAGGGTATGACCCCAGATCGACCAATTGTACTGATCTTAGGAAGCGGGCCGAACGTAACGGCAGCAGCGTTGTGGCCAAATGCGTGGTTCGATCATATCGTCGCCATCAACAACGCATGGCGGGTGAGGCCAGATTGGAATGCTCTCGTCTATCCCGAAGACTTTCCCGAGGGGCGCCTGCCAGAGAATGTTGACGAGGTTCAGGCGCTGGTAAAGGCGTCGGAATTTGTGCCTGCGCAAAATAAATTTGGTGGTTTCGTACACGCGGGCGCGACGATGGCTTTTACTACGGCCTATTGGGCGCTTGCAGAACTGCGGCCCAAGGTCATGGCATTCATGGGATGCGACATGGTTTATCCATCGCAGGGGCCAACGCACTTTTATGGCACGGGCACTGCTGATCCTTTGCGTGAGGATATCACACTTACTGATCTGGGTGCAAAGTCAGCGCGCCTGGCGATAATCGCCGCAGAGCAGGATTGCGCCTGTGTAAATTTGTCCAAAGATGACTCAGCACTTTTGTTTCCGCGCGCTGAACCAGATCAGTTGCGCAAGCGGATTGTCAGCCTTGATCTTGATCGTGCCAGATATAAGGCGTTGCGCGATAAAGAAGATGCTTTGGGATATCAAACACCAACTGGGCGGTACGCCCAATATGAAGACATCGTTGATAAAGATGCCATCGCAGATATCGACCTACGCTGGCGGGCATTATTTTCGCAGCAATTTCCTGATTGACCTACTGTGGCGTAAAAGCGCCTACCGCCAGCGCCTATATGATCATGTGACATCATTGAATTGTCATACCAGCGTTGCTAGTTTAGAGGCATCCTTTCAGATTAGATTCTGAATCTATCCCTAGCGTCGAGGGCCTGTTGACGTGACATAAGGAGGACAATGTCCTGTCAATCCAAGTTCAAGCAGTCTCGACTGCAAACACCGGTGCAGTTGTGATGGCTGATATGGGTGATGTAACCTCCAGCGATGCGCTGTTGGAAAGTATTCTTAAAACGCTAGACGAAGACAAAGCTGAAGATATCGTGCAGATTGATCTGCGCGGCAAAACAGCTATCGGCGATTATATGGTTATTTGCTCAGGTCGCTCGACCCGTCAGGTATCTGCCATCGCCGAAAAACTGGCGCAGCACGTCAAAGATGACTTTGACCGTGTGCCAAAAACCGAAGGCAAAGACACTGGTGATTGGGTGCTGATCGATACGGGCGACGTTATTGTACATGTATTCCGCCCCGAAGTGCGCGAGTTCTATCAGTTGGAAAAGATGTGGTTGGGTGGCGATACACCTGCGGCACCTAATTGATCTGACGCGGATCTGACGGCATGCGTGTTCACATCTGTGCCGTTGGACGATTGCGGGCTGGCCCGGAAAAAGACCTTATTGATGATTATCTGACACGGTTTGATCGAACCGGGCGGGGGTTAAGCCTTGGCCCGGCACGCGTCGTTGAGGTTGAGGATAAAAAAGGTGGCGGCATGGCCGCAGAAGCTGCTCTGCTTGAGCGCGCGATACCGGATGGCGCGCTGATCTGCGTGCTGGACGAACGCGGCAAGGTGGAAAAGTCCACAGAGTTTGCTAATCGTATTGAAAATTGGCGCGATGCCGGACGTGGTGATTTGGCATTTGTTATTGGCGGTGCTGATGGGATTGACCCGTCTCTGCGCGCCCGCGCTGATCATGCGCTGTCGTTTGGTAAGATGGTCTGGCCACATATGTTGGTGCGCGTGATGCTGTCAGAGCAGTTGTACCGCGCAACCTCGATCCTGTCCGGTGGGCCATACCACCGAGCATGATGCGTGTTTATCTAGCGCAATTTGATCTTTTTGACGGCTGAAGACCATCCACCGATGTTGTCACTTGCCTGAATGCCTACTTCGGTGACATCCGGCGGGATCGGTACGCCAGACAGTGACCGAGTAAAGGGCTGTTCATCAACATGGGGGTGCGCCAATTTCCGGATTCCGATTTGCTTGCCGTTTGCATCCACGACACGCCATGCGTCGGCGTAATCATCCCAGCCCGTGTCTTTGTGCGATAGGGTCACATCAAAGCTCCAGAGGTCGCCTGACTTTGTGACATTTACGTTATTCACAACAGGCGAATCTGCGATCGCAGGCGCGGCGATGATCGTAAGTGCAATAAAGGTCCGTTTAAACATGTCTTCACCAATCTAAGTCCAAGAAATATATATATGCTTAGATGCTACTTTTCCAAAAGGATTCTACGCGAATGGGAGGCAAACTCCCGTCGCCAAATAACAATCAGTGTTATTAATGCACCAGCGATCAATGCCGTTGCCCCGGCCAGCCACGCCAAGCTGGCCAGAGCGAAATAGAGCGATCTGAGGCCGCGATTAAAGCTTCGGGCGGCAGTGATGTTTAGCTCAGCGGCTTTGCTGGCCATCTTTTCTGCATCCTGATGATTTGGATCATTGGGGACCGCGGCCATAAGAACAGAGCAATATCCAAACAGTCGATTTGACCAGATGAACTTTAGAAATGCGTTAGTCAAAAATATGACTACAATCAGTAGCTTAATCTCCCAAACGATGGCTGGGTGCATCTCAAAGGTTAAATCTTCTGCGACACCAGCAAGGCGTTCTGCGTTGCCGATCAATGCAAGCGTGCCGCCTATGGCAATCACGCTGGTTGAGGCAAGAAATGATGTGCCTTGGCGTAACGTGGCGACCGTTTGGGCATCAAAAATGCGCGGCTCACGCGTGATCATCTGACGCATCCATTCACGGCGATATTCGGCCATGATTCTGGAGACAGATGGTTTGCCGGTTGGGGAATTTTCAACCCGCCAGCCTATCAAAGCCCATACGCCAAAAATGATCGCAACGGCGGCGAAATCTAGGGGTTGAAAGAGGGCGATGCGGTCTAACCAGTTCATGTTATGCTCTTACTCTGACAGGTTTGATGTTGCCAGAGTGATAAATTGGTAATATTATTTTACCAAAATGGAGATTTGCCATGGAAATGCCAATTCCAAACGCTGACGTGATTGCCCGCAAAGCGCGGGTCGTGTCGCGACTGCAAGACGTGCTGCCACCTGATGCGGTGATCCATGATGAACGTGAAACCCGCGCATATGAGTGCGACGCGCTTACAGCTTATCGGTGTCCCCCGATGGTTGCGGTGCTGCCAAGCTCCACTGATGAGGTGTCGAAAGTTTTGCGCATTTGCTTTGAAGAAGGCGTGCCAGTGGTGCCGCGCGGTTCTGGGACTTCTTTGGCAGGCGGTGCGTTGCCAACGGCTGATTGCGTGATCCTTGGTGTGGCGCGGATGAATGATGTGCTGGACACAGATTATGACAACCGGATTATTCAGGTGCAGACAGGGCGCACCAATCTAAGCGTAACGGGTGCCGTTGAGGAAAATGGGTTTTTCTATGCACCCGATCCGTCCAGTCAATTAGCTTGCGCGATTGCGGGTAACATCGCAATGAACTCTGGCGGCGCGCATTGTTTGAAATACGGTGTGACCACGAACAACCTGATGGGCGTCACCATGGTGATGATGGATGGTGAGGTGGTTGAAGTTGGTGGGGGTCATTTGGATGCGGGTGGTCTTGATCTGTTGGGCTTAATCTGTGGCTCTGAAGGGCAGCTTGGTGTTGTCACCGAAGCGACATTGCGTATCTTGCCCAAGCCCGAAGGCGCACGGCCTGTTTTGATGGGCTTTGATGACAATGAGGTCGCGGGGGCCTGTGTGTCGGACATCATCAAAGCGGGTGTTTTACCTGTTGCAATCGAATTTATGGATCGGCCTTGCATTGAGGCGACTGAAGCCTTTGCCAAGGCAGGGTATCCAATGTGCGAGGCATTGTTGATCGTTGAAGTCGAAGGATCAGATGCAGAGATTGATCATCAATTGTCACTGATTATGGACATTGCGCGACGGCACAATCCGGTTGAACTGCGGGAAAGTAAATCTGCTGAGGAAAGCGCAAAGATTTGGTTGGGCCGCAAGTCCGCCTTTGGGGCAATGGGGCAAATCAACGATTACATGTGTCTGGATGGGACGATCCCGGTCTCGTCATTGCCGATGGTGTTGCGCCGTATCGCAGAGATGTCAGAGCAGTTTGGCTTGAAAGTTGGCAACGTGTTTCATGCAGGGGATGGTAACATGCACCCGCTGATCCTGTTTGATGCCAACAAGCCCGGTGATCTGGAATTGTGTGAAGAATTTGGGGCAGAAATTTTGAAGCTCTGCGTAGAAGTGGGTGGTTGCTTGACCGGAGAACATGGCGTTGGCATCGAAAAACGCGATCTGATGCACGTCCAATATGCGCAGGCGGATCTTGAGGCGCAGATGATAGTTAAAGATGTGTTTGATCCTGCGTGGCTGTTGAACCCTGCTAAGGTGTTTCCGTTGGATTCCTCTGAGGCAAGGCGCGAGATGGCAGTGGCGGCAGAATAAATGACTGGGGGCTCTGCCCCCAAACCCCCGGGAATATTTAAGGCCAAAAAGAGATATGACACCTAAGAGCGAATTAGAATTGGCTGAGATGATTGCGGGCGCTTCTGGCCGATTGTCGGTGCGTGGTGGCGGTACGCGGGGAATCGTGGGCGTCGGTGATGCGCTGAGTGTTGCTGGCCTGTCTGGTATCACGCTTTATGAGCCTGGATCACTGACAATGGTCGCACAGGCTGGGACGCTGGTTACAGACATTGAAAAGGCTCTGGCCAAAGAAAACCAGAGACTGGCTTTTGAGCCGATGGACCATCGCAGTTTGTTGGGCACCAAGGGCAAGCCGACTATTGGCGGTGTGTTTGCGGGTAACTTTAGTGGCCCCCGGCGGATTGCAGTTGGGGCTGCGCGTGATTTTCTACTGGGTGTGCGTTTCGTCGATGGTCGGGGTGAGGTGATTAAGAATGGTGGTCGTGTGATGAAGAATGTCACAGGCTACGATCTGGTCAAATTGATGGCAGGGTCTTTTGGCACCCTGGGCGTGATGAGCGAAGTATCCTTGAAGGTACTGCCAAAGCCGGAAACGGAAGCGACATTGGTCCTAAATGGGTTGTCGGATGTTGATGCGGTTCAGGCGATGTCAAAAGCGATGGGCAGTCCGTTTGAAGTCACGGGTGCTGCACATGATCCAGTAAATGGTCAGACGATGTTGCGCGTTGAGGGGTTTGAAGCATCTGTGACGTATCGAATTGACGCGCTGCGTGCCTTGTTGTGCGCGAACGTAACGATGGCCGAAGTGTTACAGGAACAACATTCCGCAACCAAGTGGCGCGATTTACGAGATGTTACGGTCTTTCATGGGGCAGAGGGGGATGTATGGCGCGTGTCTTGTAAACCGTCCGAGGGTCCGGGATTGGCTGCCAAAGCCATGGCAGAAGCGCATTATTATGATTGGGCAGGCGGGTTGATCTGGCTGCGGATGGCCCCGGATAGCGATCTGCGCAGTAGGTTGGGAAATTTTGATGGACATGCGACAGTGGTGCGTGCGTCTGCTGCAACACGTGTCCGTTTGGGGGTATTTCAGCCAGAAACGGCGGGAGTTGCGCGTATCACAAAAGGGTTGCGCGCGCGCTTTGACCCCAAGGGGCGGTTCAATGCTGGGCTGATGGATGTCACTTCATGATGGTGACTGCGATTTTCTTGGTGTTTTTTGTGGGTGGGCCAATGATTTTCCGTACCCTGATCAGGGCGACGCCGACATCCAACGCGCTTAGATTTCTCGCAGTACTTACGATTCTTTGTGCCGTAATTGGGCTGATCTTGCGGTATTCTTTTACCGATGGCGGCATGGGCCTTTGGTTAAGTGGTTTTAGTGTTTTGCTCTTCTGGATGGCGTGGATAGGTGTGCTTGCATACACAGCGCAGATCTTGCGTCGTAGCGATCAGAGTGCGCGTATGCGGCGCTGGACGGCGATCATCGGCGCGCTGGGCACTACCGTCCCATGGTTTGGGTTGGCATCCGCCAATCTGATCAACGGATAAGGGGGCGACATGGCACTAGGCATCCTGTTTGTCGGCGTCCCCCTGATTACATATCTGTTTTTGGTCATTGCGCCTGTGGGCCGTGCATCACGCATGATGATTGGTGTCGTTGGATTGTTCGTACTGTATATCTGGGTCGGGTATCTGATGTCTTGGGAGCCGCTTTGGACAGGCAATGATCGCGCTGACGCTTATACTTTAGCAGCCGCGATTATCTCTAGCGTGGCGTTCCTTGTGGGATCAATGACTGCGGTTTTTGGCCGCAAAGTGGCGGCGCGTATTACTTCGCTTTCATACCCTGCTGTTGCTGTGCTGATCTTACTGATGACGCTTGTTCCGCTGTTCCTTCTTGTTGGTCTTTGACCCCAAACCTCGGAGACCTCTTATGCAAACCACCTTTACACCAGCGCAACTGAAAGACCCTGCAATTGAGCGTAGCAACGAGATATTGCGATCTTGTGTGCATTGCGGGTTTTGTACGGCGACCTGTCCAACCTACCAAGTTTTGGGTGATGAGTTAGACAGCCCGCGTGGGCGGATTTATCTGATCAAGGACATGCTGGAAAATGACCGTGACCCAGACGCTAAAACGGTAAAACATATTGATCGCTGCCTATCTTGTTTGGCTTGTATGACGACCTGCCCATCTGGTGTGCATTACATGCATCTGGTTGATCATGCGCGCGATTACATCGAACAGCGCTACAAACGGCCCTTTAGTGATCGTGCTTTGCGTTGGGTGTTAGCGCGGATATTGCCGTACCCGATGCGGTTTCGTGTGGCACTGTTGGGGGCAAAGATAGGGCGGCCTTTTGCGCGCTTCATGCCGGATGCACGATTGCGGGCGATGTTGGAAATGGCACCCAAGATAATTCCGCCGGTTAGTCGCAATGATGATCCGCAGACGTTTGTCGCCGACGGCGTGCGGAAAAAGCGTGTCGCGTTGATGACGGGCTGTGCGCAAAAGGCACTGAATACTGACATCAATGATGCGACCATTCGGTTGCTGACCCGGCTGGGATGTGAGGTTGTCGTGGCCGAGGGTGCGGGGTGTTGTGGTGCGCTGACCCATCATATGGGTAAAACGAACGAGAGCCATGCAACAGCGGCCAAAAATATCCGTGCGTGGTGCGCCGAGATTGATGGCGCTGGGTTGGATGCGATTGTGATCAATACGTCAGGTTGTGGTACAACCGTTAAAGATTATGGGCATATGTTTCGTAATGACCCTCTGGCTGTTGATGCCGCGCGAGTATCCGCGATTGCAAAAGATGTGTCAGAGGTTCTGATGGATTTGGATGCACCTGCGGCCACTCATGCGCACGATGGTATGGTTGTGGCCTATCACGCAGCCTGTTCTTTGCAGCATGGCCAGCAGATAAAGACCTATCCAAAGGATCTCTTGAGGCGTGCGGGCTTTACCGTTGTTGAACCAAGCGATCCGCACCTGTGCTGTGGCTCTGCCGGGACCTACAATCTAATGCAGCCTGAAATTTCCCAACAACTTAAAGCGCGTAAAGTAAGGACGTTAGAGGCCAAGAATCCTGATGTGATTGCGGCCGGAAACATAGGCTGCATGATGCAGATCGGGTCGGCTGCGTCGATGCCAATTGTCCACACCGTTGAACTGCTCGATTGGGCGTCTGGAGGGCCCAAGCCACCCGCAATGACAGGTGGAAATTCGCCTAAATCAGACGTCCCAATCCTACGCTAGTCAATTTGCCCTACTATTGCCGCAAGTCGTCTATAGTTGCCTCATAAGCAAGTAATTTAGGGGTGATGTGTTGCGGCGTTGGATGTCTCTTTCCTTGATGGCTATCGTCATCACATCGACGGCTTTTGCACAGGATGCGCGCCTAAAACGGCTCGATTCCGGTGTGGATGCGCGCGCATGGGAAGCTGTGGGTCGCCTTGACATAGGCGGTACAGGCTTTTGCACAGGTGCATTAATCGCGCCGCGGTTGGTTTTGACGGCTGCACACTGCCTATTTGACAGCGAAACAAAACAGCAGATTGATCACAGTGAGGTTCAGTTCCTTGCGGGGTGGCGTAATGGTCGCGCTGGTGCATACCGCGATATTCGCCGGGCTGTGGTCCATCCTGATTATGTCTATGATGGTAAAGTATCAGCAGAACGTGTGCGTAATGATTTGGCGCTGCTTGAGCTTCAACGTCCCATCCAAAATACCACAATCGTGCCATTTGGCACAGCAGCTCGTCCACGCCCCGGCGACTCAGTAGGTGTTGTAAGCTATGCAAAGGACCGATCAGAAGCCCCATCTTTGCAAGAGGTTTGTTCAGTTTTGGCCAAGCAAGAAGGCATGTTGGTGACATCGTGTTCCGTCAACTTTGGATCGAGTGGCGCACCAATCTTCACCTTCCATGATGGGCAAGCGCACATCGTATCGGTAGTGTCGGCTAAAGCTGTGGTTGAAGGAAAAAACGTATCGCTTGGGACGGACCTAGGTGCACCTTTGGCATTGTTACAGGCTGAACTAGTCGCAGGAAAAGGCGTGTTTCAAGAACAAGGCCCAAGCAGCAAACGGGTCATTGTTGGTCAAAGCAGTCGTCAGACCGGGGCAAAATTCGTTAAGCCATAATCTGTGACATTAGGGCCTTGAAACCCATCAAAACCATTCCCACATCATCATCAGTTGAGGTGCCTCTGAAGGGCCTTGGCAAACGAAAACAGGCCTGTCCAATGATGGAAGGTCCACTTGTTCAATCGCTCTACTGATGAGGATAACACCATGCGTACTCTTGATTTTGCACCACTTTACCGTTCCAGCGTTGGCTTTGACCAGATCGCCAATATGATGGATCGGGTTTCGACCAATGATGGCGCGACACCCAGCTACCCCCCGTATAATATCGAAAAGCTGGAGGACGACGCATATCGGATTTCGATTGCTGTCGCAGGTTTTTCCGATGCAGACCTTTCTGTCGAAGTACGTGAAAAGGCGTTGATCGTTTCCGCGAAAAAGGCGGACGAGGACGAAGGTCGCAAATACATGCACCGCGGCATCGCAACACGCGCCTTTGAGCGGCGTTTCCACCTTGCTGACCACGTCCATGTGACGGGTGCAGCCCATGCAGATGGTATGTTGCACATCGAGTTGCAGCGTCAGGTGCCAGAGGCGTTGAAGCCGCGCCAAATTCAGATCGCTTCAGAAAAAGCTGCGATTGAAAAGGATGTGGTTGACGCCAAATCCGTTAACTAAGGTCTAATCCCCCCTCAGACTGGAAAGGCCCGATGCATGATGCACCGGGCCTTTCTGCTTGATGTCGCGGTGCTTAGTCTTGCGACAGGCTCGCCGCCAGCCGCATCATTTGGATTGCCTCAGCGCGATACCCAAAAGGGTCATCTCCTTTGGTGGCATTGGCAAGTGCTATGGCATCTTGAAACGACCATTCGCCTAGATAGGTGCTACCGCGCAGAAGTTGACCAAAGCCTGCGATGGCAGTTGCAAACCCGACGTCTGAGGTGTCTGCTTTGGAGTTGATCGGTGCCTCAATCAACGTGCTGGTGTCACTACCCGGTGCTTTGTAGCGCAGCCGTAAGTACCCCAGTTCATCTGTCGATTCAGCCGTAGTCGCCGCGCTATAACGCAATGGGTCGCTGAGCTGCGCAGGTGATCCAATAGGTGTGATTTCATAGAGCGCAGTCACCTGATGGCCCGCACCAATGTCACCAGCATCCACCCTGTCATTATTAAAATCTTCACGGCGCAGGGCGCGGGTTTCGTACCCGATCAATCGATATTCAGCGATCTGTGAGGGATTAAATTCAACTTGGATTTTGACGTCATTGGCGATGGGGAACAGCGCACCACCAAGTTGGTCAACCAGCACTTTTTGCGCCTCTGACAGCGTGTCGATATAGGCCGCTTGACCGTTGCCATTTTGGGCCAGCGCCTGCATCGTCGCATCATCCAGGTTGCCACGCCCAAAGCCAAGGACGCTGAGGTATGTGCCTGTATCGCGTTTGTCCGCAATGAAGTCTTTGAGCGCTTGGGGATTTGACAGCCCGACGTTGAAATCGCCGTCGGTGGCTAGGATCACGCGATTTACATCACCGTCCTTCGCCATTGCTGCCGCCGTCGCATAAGCCTGTTGCAAGCCCGCTTGACCGGCCGTTGAGCCGCCTGCGTTCAGATTGTCGAGCGCGGCGAGGATGGTGCTGCGTTCACGTGCTGGAGTTGGGGCCAACACTTGGCCAGCGCTGCCCGCATAGGTGACAATGGCGACCTGATCTTGGGGGCGCAACTGGCCGAGCATTAGGCGGAAGGACTGCTTGAGCAGTGGCAGTTTGTCAGGTCTGTTCATGGAACCAGACGTATCGATCAAGAACACAAGGTTTAGCGGCGGGCGGTTGTCTGCATCTGGCACAGCACCTTGGATGCCGATTTGCACCAATTGGGTATCCACGTTCCATGGGGTTTGGGTGATGGAAACGGTAGGCTGGAATGCAACGTCTGCGTCTGGTGTTGGATAGTCATAGGGGAAGTAGTTTATCATTTCCTCAACCCGTACGGCGTCTGATGGGGGCAGTTGGCCGTTGGTGAGAGAGTCACGGATCACAGCATAGGATGCTGTGTCGACGTCGATTGAGAATGTAGAAACAGGTGTTTCAGTGGTGATGTGCAAAGGGCTGGTTTCGGCGTTCGCGAATGCTTCGGTATTAGATGATTCAACTGAGGGCATCGGCTCGGGGACGATACCGCCTAGTGCTATGCCATCAGCCGCCATTTTCGCGCTTGGAGTCGGTGCAGGAGCACTTTGATTGTTGCCTTCAGGCAACCGAAGTACGCCCGTTTCCGGTTGTAACTTAGCAGACAGGTCTGCTTCAAATTCTTGATCAATATTGAGACGAAACCGACTTTCGATAGATGCTAGATCATCGTTTCCGCTGGCAGCACGATCGGAGTGCTGAAGTCCAAATCGACCAAAGCCATCAAACGTGATATCACTGCGTTCCTCTGTT
>CALKXT010000076.1 GCA_938003685.1 uncultured Sulfitobacter sp.
GGCCACTGCAGATCCAGACAGACCCGCAAACAGGATCGACGACAGGATATTCACATGCGCCAGCCCCCCGCGCAAATGGCCCATGAAGGCTTGAGAAAACTCAACCAACCGCAGGGTAATGCCGCCCCGGTTCATGATCTCACCCGCCAGCATAAAGAACGGCAACGCCATTAATGGAAAACTGTCCATGCCATTGTAAAGGTTACGGTACAGCCCAGCGACCACATTGCGTTGATCCCCTTCGAGCATGATCAAAACAAAGGGTGACGCCAATAGCGCAAAGATCACCGGCAAGCCGACCATGATCAGAATGAGGAAAAGCGGAAGAAACCAAAGTAACATTAATCTGCCCCCGCCGCTGCGCCATTGCTGGCCAAGACTGGCAGGCGATCACCATAGCCTGTGAGGGTCAAAACCTGTCGTAACAGCAATTCAACATTCACAAGGATCAGCAGGTTAACACCCACCCAAAGCGATGCGTATTGGTAATTATTCTGGAATTTCGCCTTACATTTGCCGATCTCAATGCCAAACGGCCAGCGCAGTGACGATGAACAGCCACGCCCTGACAATGTATCAAGATGGTTGTTTAGGCCCCGTTCCCACGCGATGATCAAGACCCAAAGCGAGATTGCCAGCAGTAGTATGCCCAATAGACCAGCCAGCAGTTTCGGCAATGCCGCTTCCAGCATATCAATCGCCACGAACCCGCCCATCCGGTAGGCCAGCGGTGCCATCAAACCCGTCATCCACAACATGCCAAACCGCGCGCCTTCTTCTGTCCAATTGGGCGCATCGTTCAATACATATCGGAAAAACACCTGCCCCAAAATCAGACAGACCATGATGGCAAGAGCGCTAACCGCAATCCATCGGCCCACAGACAAAATCCGGCCATTCACCTGATAGAGCAGCCCGGCTGCCATCAAAAGTATCTGCATCTTGTCCTCCCCCAAGGATCAACGCGGCCTCCCAACCAGATTGATCCTACTGTGTCGCAAACCGTCCTATCTGTCCTTTGAAAAACGCAAGCGGGTCACCCTCTTCGCGCATTTCAGCACGCATCACCTGACCCAACATGATCACGTGATCGCCACCTTCGTAAACCGCCGTCTTTGTACATTCGAACCGCGCAAGGCAGTTTTCAATCACTGGCACACCTTCTGCATTCACATTCAAATTTTGATCGTTCAGCGCAAAAGCATCCTTGGCCACGGCCCAGCACAGATCATCCTGATCATCAGCCAAAACATGAATTGCGTAATCCGTCGCATTTTCGAAAAATGAGAACCTGCGGGAATTTTTATCCGGTGACCACAGCACCAAAGGCGGCGTCAGGGACACTGACGAAAAGCTGTTCGCAGTGATCGCGGCCACACCCGTTTGCGTCGCAGCCGTGACGATTGTCACACCGGTCGCAAAGCGCCCAAAGGCGTCGCGCAACAGACGGGTATTACTTTCATCCGGCACAAAGGTGTTTGTTGTGTGGCGATCTTGAAACGACATCACGCGACCTCGTGGCCCAAAGCAGCTTCGTATAGTTCAAACCAAGTTTGACGATCCAGTTGCACCTTCATCGCGTCAGAGATTGCTGCAATGCGGCCCAGATTATTGGTGCCCAACACAGGCAGGATTTTTGACGGGTGACGCAATAGGAATGCCACAGCAACCGCCGCACGGTCCACATTTTGTTCTGCTGCAATCGCATCCAGACGATCTGCAACAGCGCCAGCGCCTGTCATCAACTCACCACCCCCCAACGGCGACCACGCCATCAATGCGTGATCATGGCGTTGGTGAAACGCGATATCACCGTTGGTGAAAGGCGTGATTTCAGCCAACGAGATTTCGATCTGGTTCGTCGCCAATTGGGTTTTCATACCCGACTGCAAAAGTTCCCAATCATAGGGGCGAAAGTTGGACACACCGACGCTGCGCACCTTGCCGCTTTGCACCAAATCATCCAGCGCAGCACCGGTTTCAGTGTGGTCCATCAATGGATCGGGGCGGTGGATCAACAACATATCAATATGATCAATCGCCATATCACGCAGCGAACAATCAACCGAATATTCGATATGTTTGCGCGAAGTATCGTAGTGCTTGACCCGCTTGTCCGCATAACGTCCCGCAGGGGCCACGATATCACATTTGGTCACGATTTCCATCTGCGCCCGCAATGCTGGATTGGCTTTTAGCGCCTCACCCAACACGCCCTCGGCCACATATCCGCCGTAAATGTCAGCCTGATCAAAGGTCGTAATACCCTGATCCAAACAGGTTTGAATTTTCGCTTCTACATGTTTGGTTGAGGTGTCTGCATCATCGGCAACGCGCCACATGCCGTAGACAAGGCGACTGAAAGAAAGGTCGGAAGTTAGATTAACGCGTTCCATTAACGGCGCTCTCCTGCGGCTAGAGGGGTGGCGGGGGGCCGCAAAGGAACGCGGCCATATGCATCTGGTAAAGAACAGGTTTTCATGTGTGGCAAGACGCGGGTGCCAAAATGTTTTGCCTCATCAATATGCGGATATCCAGACAGGATAAACGCGCGAATACCCATTTTCTGATAGGCTTCCAGCTTGCTCAACACTTGATCGGTGGACCCCACAATCGCCGCACCACAGCCAGAGCGCGCGCGCCCTACGCCCGTCCACATGTGTGGTTCGATATAGCCATGATCATCCGCCACATCCCGGTTTTTAGCTTGATGGCTAACGCCCAAGGATTTGGCATCCAACGCACGATCACGGATTGCGCTGCCCTGATCATCATCTAATTTAGACACGATATAGTCTGCGTATTCGCGCGCCTCAGCTTCGGTATCGCGCACGATCACATGGGTGCGCAGCCCGTAATCCAACGTGCGGTTATATTTTTCAGCCACCGCATTCACGGCTTTCATCCGGCCCTCAAGTTCTTCGATCTTTTCCGGCCACATCAAATAGACGTCGCAATATTCGCCGCACAATTCCAGCGCATCGGGTGAATAGCCACCAAAATATAGCAGCGGACCACCCGTTTGGTAAGGGCGCACAGGATCGGTGGTCAGCCCTTTGAAATCGTATATCTCACCGGTGTGGTTGATCTCATCCTGCGTCCACGCCTGTTTGAGGATTTGCACGACTTCGCGCGAGCGTTGATAGCGGTACGGGCTTGGTTCCTGCTGACCCGGAAAGTCAGACGAGATGATATTAACCGTCAGCCGCCCTTCCAACATATGGTCCAAGGTCGCCAAAGTACGGGCCAACATGATCGGCTGCATCTCGCCACATCGCACGGCAGCTAGCAGATTGATCTTAGATGTGATCGGCGCACATCCTGCGACAAAGCTAAGGGTATCCTGACCAACCTGATAGGACGACGGACACAGAATATTGCGAAATCCCTGCGCTTCTGCGGTTTTTACAATGTCCGAACAATGCGCCCAAGACGAGCGCAGATCACCATCCGGCACCCCGAGGAATTGATAGTCATCCGAACAAAGCGCGGAAAACCAAGAGACCTCAGCAGCGTCTAAATCTGGCGATGTAACCGGAACAACGGTCATGTGATTCCCCCAAAATCGAATAGGTCATTTCCACTTGCGTAATGGTGTCCTTGATGTAAATCAATGGGGTATCAATTCTGCACATAAAGAAGGGGAGCGATATGTACGAACGTCATGACAGCGCTGCTGCTCTACCCATTTATGTCCAAGTCAGTGAACGCCTGATCCGTGAAATTGCCGCCGGGCGTCTAAGTGATGGTGAACGCTTGCCGCCCGAGCGCCAATTGGCAGCGCAGCACCAAGTAACAGTGCGCACATTGCGTAAATCATTGAAGATATTGGAAGAAAAAGGTGTCCTTGAGCGCATTCAAGGCTCTGGAAACTATGTGCGCACGGACCCAACCGTACAAAGTGTCTATTCAATGTTCCGTATTGAGCTGCTTGAAGGTGGCGGCCTGCCGACAGCAACATTCCTTGATATCTGCATCTGTCAAAAGCCTGCTGATCTGCCAAAATTTGGCACGTCAACGCACGGAACACGCATGCGACGTTTGCGGTTCTTGAACAAAATTCCCACCGCTGTCGAAGAAATTTGGCTGGACGCTGACAGCGGTGTTGTGAACGCAGATGACGTGTCGGACTCGCTTTATCGATACTACCAAATGAAGCTTGGGTTTTGGGTATCGCGCGCTGAGGATTACGTGAGCATCGGACATACACCTGATTGGGCTCCATCCGAATTTGGCAAACCTGCGGGCGTGGCAACAGGATACATTGAACGGCTGTCTTGGGCACAAGACCCGTATCCCATTGAATACTCGCGCACGTGGTTTGACCCCGACATTGCGCATTACGTGCAACGACTGAAATAGGAATATCGAAATGGCGCATCTTATCAATTACGGGCTCATTGGCTGTGGCATGATGGGCCAAGAGCATCTGCGCAACATCGCGCTCTTGCCCGACACACAGGTCAGCGCCATCTTTGAACCCGATGCAGGGATGGCGAAACAAGCGTTGGAACTGGCCCCCCAAGCCGTATTGGTTAATAGCATTGATGCCCTGCTGGATGTCGCAGATTTGGATTGCATCGTCATTGTCAGTCCAAATTTTCGCCATCTCGAACAGCTAGAAGCGATTGCCCAGAAACGCCCCCTGCCCGTCTTGGTCGAAAAGCCACTGTTCACAGACCCAGATCATGTTGCACGCATTGAGGCGTTTCAGCAAAACTATCCCGCGCCTGTATGGGTGGCGATGGAGTACCGCTATATGCCCCCCATCGCGGCGTTTCTGAAAGAAGCCGATCTCGCCACGGGCGGCATCAAGATGCTTACCATCCGTGAACATCGGTTTCCGTTTCTGGAAAAGATCGGGGATTGGAACCGCTTTAACCGCAACACTGGCGGAACCTTTGTGGAAAAATGCTGTCACTTCTTTGATCTGATGCGCCTGGCATTGGGGTCTGAACCCGTGCGCATCATGGCGTCGGGCAGCATAGATGTGAACCATCTTGATGAGGATTATGCAGGTGAGACACCTGATATCCTCGACAACGGCTATGTGATTGTTGATTTCACCTCAGGTGCGCGCGCGGTACTGGAATTGTGTATGTTTGCAGATGGCGCGCGCTATCAAGAAGAGGTGTCAGCGGTTGGACCAAAGGGCAAGATTGAGGCATTGGTGCCCGGCCCCGGCCGGTTCTGGCCTGAACATCTGGGCGAGGCACCTGTGCCGCAACTGGTGATCAGCCCACGTGATCCAAAGGGGCCAATTGTGCGCGATATTCCTGTGGACCCCACGTTGCTAGAAGCCGGTGATCACAACGGATCAACCTTTTATCAGCATCAGGGGTTTCTTGAACTGGTACGCGGTCAACGTGACACACCTGAAGTTAGCTTGGAAGACGGCAAAATATCAGTTATCATGGGGATGGCCGCACAGCTTTCTATGCGTGAACATCGCGCCGTGCGGATTGATGAATTTACTGGATAACGTCCCGCTCTAACGATAATGTAGGGATTGCCCATTGTGGAAAACCTGCACCTTTTCCGGGGTCGCCGTTAGCTTGATTGTTTTGCCACGCAGATCAGCATGGACACCGGGAAGTTTGCCAATCACACCGCCATCACCGCCTTGCTTTTCGAAATAGAGCAGGGTCACTTCGCCCAAAGCTTCGGTGAAATTCACGACACCCTCGAACAGAAACGCATCTGTTGCTGCGACCAAATCTTCGGGGCGCACGCCAACATTCACGCGCAGCCCTTTGTCCGCGTCCGTTGTGGCAACAGCGGCAATCGCCGTCCCGCCGCCATCAAGTGTCACCGTGGTTTGTGCGCCAGTTTCGGTGATCTCACCTGACAGCAGGTTCATCGCGGGAGAGCCAATAAACTGTGCGACAAATTCATTTTCGGGACGCTCATAGAGCTGCAAAGGTGTGCCCACCTGCGCGATACCTTTGTCGGCCAGCACCACAATGCGGCTGGCAAGTGTCATGGCCTCAACCTGATCGTGGGTGACGTAAATCATCGTCGATTCCGGCATCTGTTCCTTAAGCTGCGCAATCTCAATCCGGGTCGCAACGCGCAGGGCGGCATCAAGGTTTGAGAGCGGTTCGTCGAACAGATAGACCTTTGGATCACGCACAATCGAACGGCCAATGGCAACCCGCTGGCGTTGCCCGCCTGACAGCGCTTTGGGCAGACGATCCAGATATTCGGTCAGTTGCAGCTTGTCCGCCGCGCGTTTGATCGCCGCGTCAATTTCTGCCGCTGATTTCTTAGCCAGCTTCAATGCAAAGGCCATGTTGTCGCGCACCGTCATATGCGGATAAAGCGCGTAGGATTGGAACACCATCGCGATGCCGCGTTCAGACGGGGGCACGTTGTTCACAACCGCACCGTCGATCTCAAGCGTCCCGCCCGAAATTTTCTCAAGCCCCGCAATCATCCGCAAAAGTGTGGATTTCCCGCAGCCAGACGGGCCGACAAAAACAATCAACTCGCCGGTTTTGATATCGAGGTTAATGTCCTTGAGAACTTCAACAGCGCCATAGGTCTTAGCAACAGATGTCAGTTTTAGGTCGGCCATTATGTATCCCCTTTTTCGCAATCGCGCTTGATGATGCAAGCCTGCCACGGGGCAAGATGAGCGGTCCCGCCTTGCGCAGCTTCAACAGCACGGACATCCGCACCGATTGAGGTCCATTTACCATCCGCCACCGTACAAGAGGCCGGATTTTCAGACAGGTTAAAGGCACAGAAAACC
>CALKXT010000077.1 GCA_938003685.1 uncultured Sulfitobacter sp.
CCATCCACATACATGAATTCTGGAGGGCCAGAGGGCGTTATTTCATCATTCTTGACGACGTATTCCCACCAGTATTCAAAATCAGCAGAGGTAAACGGTGCGCCGTCAGACCATTTATGACCAGGGCGCAGATGCATCGTAAATTTGCGCCCTTCTTCAACTTCAATGTCACGCAAAATATCGGGATAAAGCGTATAGTCAGGGGCAAATCCCACTAGACGCGCATAGCCATAGACCACCATTTGACGCACATCTTTGGAGCGTGAAACAAGGGTGCGCAATGTGCCGCCTTGGGTGCCGTATTCCCGCCCTTTTGCTTCTAAATCTACGATCAATGGCGTGTCGGGTAGACGATCCGTAATGGCAGGTAAATCACCGCGCTGCACTTCCATTGCCCAGAATGATGTTTCCTGTGGCGGCGTCTGGGCCGCAACAGATGTTGACCAAAGCAATATCAGGATCAAAAAGTTACGCATGGCACCGCACCCTATGGCCGGGGTCAAGTTCACGCAACTCAGGGGCGCTTGTACCATCAAACTGGAACATGTCAGGCCAATCACCGGGGGCACCGGCCCCTTTGGCCACCAGATCAAGGTCGATGGGGCGGGACACATCGGGTTCTGGTTGCGCTGCAATCAGCGCCTTTGTGTAGGGATGTTGTGGATTGTAAAACAGCGTGTCAGGTGGGGCTTGTTCAACGATCAAACCACCACGCATCACGGCGACTTCATCCGCGATACGCGCGACAACAGCCAGATCATGACTGATAAACAGATAACTCAATGCAGCGCGATCGCGTATGTCCTCAAGTAAGTTCAAGATTTGATCCTGCACAGACACATCTAGTGCGGACGTAGGTTCATCGCAGATCAATAATTTGGGGTCGAGCGTAAGCGCGCGCGCAATCGAAAGGCGTTGTCGCTGACCGCCTGAAAATGCATGTGGATAACGGCTTAACATATCGGGGTTCAGACCAACCCAGCGCAGCATTTCTGCTGCCTTTTCCATGCGGTCAGATTTTGTGCCGATGCGATGGATTTCCATCGGTTCTGTTAAGGCATCGCGGACCCGCATTCGGGGGCTGAGCGAGGAATAGGGATCTTGAAACACCATCTGCGCTTGGCGTTGAAAACCACGACGTTGATCCGTTGTCATGTCATGGACGGGAATCCCATCCGTACCTTTGGCGGGGCAAAAGATGACTTCACCACCGTCGTCAGGGCGTTCTGCCCCCAAGGCGACGCGCGCGCAGGTGGATTTGCCAGATCCGCTTTCACCAACTATCGCCAAGGTCTTGCCGCGTTCAACTTGTAAATTGATCTCACGACAGGCTGTGATGATTTGAGGTTTGCGCCAACCACCTGCCCGCATTGTATAGGTCTTTGTCACGTTTTTCAGATCAAGGATGACATCGTCATGTGCCATCGGGCGTGCAGGGGTGGCGACCTTCGGAATCTTGGGTGCGGCGGCAAACAGTTTCTTGGTGTATCCATGTTCCGGTGCGCCGAGCACCTCATCTGCACTGCCACTTTCCATGACCCGGCCTTTGTTCATCACCACAACGTGTTCCGCCATATTGGCGACAACACCCAGATCGTGGGTCACAAGGATAACGGCCATTCCGGTTTCGGCTTGCAACGTGTTGATCAACCCTAAAACCTGTGCCTGGGTTGTTACGTCCAGCGCAGTTGTCGGCTCGTCCGCGATCAGCAAATCGGGTTTGGCAACCATGGCCATCGCGATCATTGCGCGTTGGCGCATGCCCCCGGACATTTCAAATGGATAGCTGCGCCATGTGCGTTCTGGATCAGGAAAACCAACATGTTCAAACTGCTCCAACACACAGCGCTTTGCCTCTGCCTTGCCCATGTCGCGGTGTAGGTGCAACACTTCTGACACCTGATTGCCCAGTGTATGCAGCGGCGAAAGCGACCGCATAGGTTCTTGAAAGATCATCGAAATCCGGTCACCGCGAATTTGACGGAGGGTTTTTTCAGGTGCGTTCAGCATGTCCACCGGACCTTGCTTGCCGGCAAATGTGATGTTGCCGCCACGTAGCTGAGCAGCGCCGGGCAAAATCTTTAATACGCTGCGGCAGGTCAATGTTTTGCCAGAGCCACTTTCGCCAACCAGCGCCAGCGTTTGACCCGCAGAGATTGAAAAGCTGACGTCGCGAACCACAGGTGGTGCATCACCAAACCCGATTGTTAACGCATCTACTTCCAACAGCGGGTTCATCTGTGTCCTGACTTTCGAGGTGTCGGCCTGATCAAACGCCACTCAAGCCGATTTATGAAGCTGCGTCTAGTGCATCGCCCTATGAAATGGTGCGCCACCTACCATATAGAACACATCAAACCCTAATAAGGATCAGGCCCATGAGTCGACTGGATATTTTTATCAACCGAATGGTGTCACAACGTGCATGTTTAAACCACGCAGCTGCATTAACAGCGAACAAGGCCGGTCCGGTATTTGAACTGGGTCTGGGCAATGGTCGTACGTATCATCACATGGTAGAGATCATGCCGGGGCGGGATATTTTTGTGTTTGAACGTGCAGTGGCCTCAAATCCAGACAGCACACCGCCAGATGACCGTCTGATGTTGGGAGATGTCTATGACACTTTGCCAGCTGCTTTGGCGCGTTTTGGGCCAACTGCATCACTGGTTCACGCAGATTTAGGTGGTCATGATCTGGCCAAGAATGACGCCTTTGCCCGTGCCATATCGCCTTTGGTAGAACCGATGCTGGCCAAGGGTGGGTTGATGGTGTCGAGTGACAAGATGTATTTTGACGGCCTTAAAGAGGTTGCGTTGCCAGATGGCGCTGTGCCCGGGCGATGTTTTATATATGGTCACTAAAGGCGGGTGCGGCTGGTCAGATTTTAATCGATTGGCTGGGTATGATAGGGGACTTTGACGGATGCAGTACGCCATTTGAAACCTATTAGAATTAGAGTTATTTGGTGCAGCATCCAACGCGATTTAAGCCAAAGATAATTGGGAACATTCTTTTGACGACACGCACTGAAACCACAACACTGCCACCCCACACATCGATCCCATCAGGGGTGCAAGATTTGGTTGGCTATCACATTGACCTGACTGATCCTGCGGGCAGTGCGGTGGTTCGGCTGGACGTTGAGGCAAAACACCTTAACCGCAATGGTACTTTGCAGGGCGGTGTTCATGCGATGTTGCTCGACGCTGCCGCTGGATTTTCCGCGTCGCGGGCGTTGGGCGGGCAGGGCGATATTGTGCCTGTGGTGACGTTGACACTTACCACGCATTTCCTTGCCCCGGTTTCCGAGGGCGAAGTGGTTGCAACGGGCCATGTCACTGGCGGCGGCCGCAAAATTATCTATGCAGATGCCGAAGTGCGCGGCCCTGATGGTGCGCTGCTATCGCGTGCCAGTGGTGTCTTTAAGCGGACGGTTTTATAGCTGTTAACCTAGGTGGGTTTAACCCGTTCCCGAGTTGGATCAGACGTATGTCCCTTCAGCCGCCGCACGGATCGCACGGATGTTATCGCCGTAAGGACCGGGGTTTTTCGCTGATCCGCCTTTGAATACGGCAGACCCTGCAACCAGCACGTCTGCACCTGCGGCAGCAACCAAAGGTGCGGTTTTTGCATCCACACCACCGTCAATCTCAATATGCACAGGACGATCGCCAATCATTGCGCGCAGAGTTTTGATCTTGTCGGTCATATCAATGAACTTTTGACCACCAAATCCGGGGTTCACGGTCATCACACAAATCAGGTCGGTTAGGTCCAAAAGATGCGCCACAGATTCAGCTGGCGTGCCTGGGTTCAACGCGACGCCTGCCTTGGCCCCTGCGCCACGGATCGCTTGCAAGGTGCGGTGAATATGGGGTCCAGCTTCAACATGGGCGGTGATGACGTCAGCGCCTGCGTTGGCAAAGGCGTCGATATAGGGGTCTACGGGTGCAATCATCAGATGTACGTCCATCACGCCCTTGATATGCGGGCGGATGGCAGCGCAGGTTGTTGGGCCAAAACTGATGTTGGGCACAAAGTGGCCATCCATCACATCGACATGCACCCAATCAGCACCTTGCGCTTCAATCGCCTCACATTCTGCGCCAAAATTGGCAAAGTCAGCGGCAAGGATAGAGGGAGCGATTTTGATATTGCGGTTGAAGGACATGGGCTTTCCCTTTGTGGCTGTGTTTCTGCGTCATAGCGGCTGACGGGGTGTGGGGAAAGGGCGGGTTTCGGTATTTAAGAAAGGGTGAATGGATAAGGTCAGATTTTATAGTAGTCGCGATACCAATCCACAAAGCGCTGCAAGCCCTTAGCAATGGGCGTAACGGGGCGTTGACCCGTTAGGTTGTGCAACAACGTGGCATCGGCCCAAGTGGCAGGCACATCACCGGGTTGCATGTCGTGGTAGGTTTTGATCGCTTCGCGGTTACAAGCGGTTTCAATCGCGGTGATGTAATCCATCAACTTGATAGGTGTCCCATTGCCAATATTGACCACACGAAAGGGTGCGACTGCGGATAGGCTGTCATTTTCCACTGGGTTGTTGGGGTTGGGCGCTGCGTCAATTAGGGCGAGAATGGAGGCAACAAGATCGTCGATATAGGTGAAGTCGCGCTGCATGTCGCCATGGTTATAGATGTCGATGGGATCGCCGTTCAGGATTGCGCGGGTGAATAGGAAATGCGCCATATCGGGGCGGCCCCATGGACCGTAGACGGTGAAAAATCGGAACATGGTGATGGGTAGATCGTAAAGATGTGCATAGCTGTGGGCCATGTTTTCGGTCGCCTTTTTGGTCGCGGCATAGAACGACATTTGCGTGTCGACCTTATCTGTTTCGGCGTAAGGCATTTCGGTATTGGCACCGTAGACAGACGACGTGGAGGCAAGCAGCATGTGCGCGGGTGGATAGGCGCGCGCGGCCTCCAGCAACTCAAATGTGCCGATCAAGTTTGCCTCGACATAGCTGCGCGGCGCTTCGATTGAATGACGCACACCAGCTTGTGCCGCGAGGTGGATCACCGCATCGGGCCTGTATCTCTCAAACAGTGCCATCAATGTGCCGGGAGTTTCGAGCCGTTCATTGATCACGCTGAAATTGGCGTGCTGGTTCAGCATGGATTGTCGGCGTTCCTTGAGCGCGACGTCGTAATAATCGGACAGGCAATCAAGGCCGACCACACGCCAACCTGAATTGAGGAGGGCCAGCGCGGTGAAGTAGCCAATAAAACCAGAAGAGCCTGTCACAAGGGCGGTTTTCATAGATCAATCTCCACGATGCCATCAGGGTTTGCCGCGCGCGATTGGCACAGGATCATAGCGGTTTCACGTTGTTTCGCGGACAACACAAAATCACGATGTTCGATGTCGCCGCCGCGTACCCCACATTTGCAGACGCCGCAGATACCGTCACTGCATTTGATATCAACGGGTATTCCCGCAGCAATTAATGCATCGCTTGCAGATTGATCAGTAGTCACAGTGATGTCTTGGCCTGACGCCAACCGCAGGGTGAACGGATGGTTCACATAGTCCGGCACTTCGGGGGTCGAGAAATATTCAAGATGGCGTGCGTCGTCTGGTATCTTGCCCTGTTGCGCGGCTGTCATGACCGATTGCATGTAGGGATCAGGACCGCAGGTATAGACATGACTGCCTGTCGGTAACTTTGCCATGATTGCGGGCAGGTCTGCGCGGGTGCCTTCGGCTGTGATATGAAGGTGCACATGCGCGGCCCACGGCATGTCAGCAAGGATGTCGGCAAAGGCCGCAGTTTCGCGGCGCGGTGCAGAATAATGCAGATCAAAGGGTTTGCCGATTTTGTGCAAGCGGTGCGCAAAGGCAATCATTGGGGTCACACCAATGCCGCCACCCATCAGCAGAGAATGAGGTGCATTTTCGACAAGTTCAAAGTGGTTCACGGGCTTTGAGACAAACACACGACGTCCCTTGGTGAAGACCCGGTGCAGCAACGCGGACCCACCGCGACCTTGGTCTTCGCGCAAAACTGCAATGCGATACCGGCTACGATCAGCAGGATCACCAAGCAGCGAATAGGGGCGCAAAAATTCGGGCGCAACAACCAGATCAAGGTGCGCGCCAGCGGTCCATTCGGGCAGGTCATGCCCTTCGGTATGGGCGAAATCGTAAAGTGTCACACCATCGTTAAGGTGTTCAGCCTCAGTGATGCGCAGGTCAAGAACAGGCGCGTCGCTGCCTGCCGAGTAGAGGTGCAGGTGGTCCGTGTCACCGCCTGCGTTCTTGGCGCGATGTGCGTCCGCCGTTAGCAGTTCGGCGTGCGCCTTGATCCCGGCCTCGCGGTTCATCGGATCAGGATAAGGCCACGGATGTGGTGCCAAGGGTGCCGGATAAACGGCCAGTGTTTGATCCTCAAATTTTAAATCCAGATCGGTTTGCAGATCACGCGCGTTGACAGGCGCAGCAGGCACATCAAAGCCGCCATCAAGGCGCACTTCGATGTCCCACCACCACTTTTTGATCGGGTTCAGGCGGCCTTTGCCGACTTTGTCATCAAGCTTGGCTAAGATCGGTGCGGCCTTGGGGATGTTCATCGCAGCCCAGCGAAACGGCGCTTCGGCAAACAGCCCTTCCAAATTCCAAGGGCAGGTTTTCATGCAGCGGCCGCACATGGCACCACCTTGGTTGGTGATCCGATAGGTGGCACATTTCTGGCTGTCGGATTTCCAGATTTCATAGCCGTTGAACATCTTTTTGGGACCTGCGGTAATCGCACCCGAAGGACATTCGCGGGCGCACTTGTTACAGCTTTCGCAGAATTTTTGTAGGCCAAAGTCGATGGGCTTGTCATGGGCCATCGGCATTGTTGTGGTCACGACACCGGATTTCAAACGCGGACCAAGGAACGGATTTAGGATCACTTCACCGATGCGGCTGACCTCGCCTAAGCCTGCCAACAACAGCAAAGGTGGCTGCAAGATATCGCCATCCATCACAGTGTGCGCCTTAGCCGGATAGCCCAGATTGCGCAGGTGTTGCGCCATCACGCCGCCCAACATGGAAAACCGTAGATAGGCGCGCATAGATTGGGATACGGCGATCCAATCATCGCCGGATGATCCTTCCATCGTGTCAAAGCCTTGGTCGATGATCATGCTGAGCGCTTGGTCATGCGGTGGGGTTATTGGTGTGCCCGTGGCGTCGTGGCTGTACCATGTCCAATCGGGGCAGGCCGACAGACCCGCCGCATCGGCACCTAGGAAATAGCTGGCGGCCTTGAGGTTCGCAGCATTGCGCGCGGGGTCGATCTCGGTGGGGTGATCTGCAACAGCGCCATCTTGCAACAAGATCAGCGCGCCCAGCAATCGTCGTTGCGCCGCAGAGGGTGCGGATTTCACCACATGGTGCCCACCCTTCATCGCATTCTGAACCTTTGGTCCCATGTCGCCAAATTGACCGCGCGCGAACATGTCGGTGCGTTTGGGGATGCGCGGCACATTGGGCGCGTCGATATAGGTGGTTGGGTCATCGACCCGCTTGAGGTCTTCGAACGGGTGCGGACCCGCGGCATAATCACGTGTCGCAAAGGGATCGTGGTTGCGCGCGTTGTGACCGCCATGGGTGCCCAGTTTCCAGTGTGGTCCTTTGAGGGCGGACCACGGTTGATCCTTCATCGGGGCGAGCGGCATGTCTGTTGCCAAAACCATGTCTGTTGTGACAATCGCCAGTCCAAAGCGTGACCCAATCCATGGCGCGGTCAGTTCGGTGTTTTCATATACAGCCAAGCCCGCAGCCACGGCCAGCTTGCCCAAATGCACATCAGATGTCGTTGCGGAATGCACGCGCGCATCAAACCCCAATTGGCGAATGTACTCACCCAAAACCGTGGCGTTTTCGGTTGTGCGCAAACAGGCCCGTTGGGCTTGGGCGTCGATGATCCAATCACTCCCCGGTTCCCTTTTGCGGGGATCACGCGGGAATGCGGTCATGATCACGATCGCATGGCTATGCGCACCAAGCGGCGGGACAGGCGTGTTCGCCGCATCACGCAGATTGGCCATAATCACGTCAACACCTGCTGCCAGTGTCTTGGTCTGGCGAGTCTTGAGGTCATGGGCCAATTGATGTGTTTCAGGGTTTTGTCGCGGTGACGCGAGGCGCGCAGCGTCTGGCAATGTGCAGATGCCGATCATCGAGGCGTCGTTGTAATACCCAAACGCCTTGAGGTGATGCGCGCGCTCTGCTGGATCACTTGGGATGTTGGACTGCGCAGGATTGACTTTTCCGCTGCGCAAAACGTCCATCATCGCCTGAAAAGGGCCCATTGCGTTGACGATGCTTTGGGGGTCATTCGGGCGTGAAAAGCTCAAAGTCGGAAATGGCACGCCCGGCAGCCGCGTCAAGGGCCGTTCAAGACGGCGCAAACGTTCGCTTGGATAGGATCCCATGTGAACAGGGCGCGACTTTGAGGAAAAAATCTTCATACCAAAGACGTGCCATAGGGCATACTGAATTGCCAGAGAGGCTTCAGGGGGAACCGGTAAATATTACGTCGCATTGGGTTTTAGTCTTGCTCAGGTCCGTAATGCTGTCTGACAGGTCCGCGATATTTTTCGATCAACTCGTCGTTCACTTCACTGCCATCCGCAAGGAATGGCAAAATGCCACGACGCAAGGATCGCCCACGACTTTGGATAATTCGTGCGTCCGACTTGGTGACGCGTTGCGACATGCGCCGCGACCATGTGGCGAGGTAATCATATAGCTTGTCCAACATCGGATGATCAGGGTCAGATTTCACCAAATCGTCAAACTCATTCGGGTCCGTGTGCAGATCAAATAATATTGGGCGCAGGCCCCCTTCGGCATGCATCAATTTATAGCGCCCATCAAAGACCATGAACAGGCGGCAATCGCGGGGGGCAAGGCCCAGCTTGGCCCCTTGCGGCGTGCTGGAATAATCAAATTCTGAAATCACAAAATCCCGCCACTCTGGCGTTTGACCGTGCAGCCATGGCGATAGATCGCGCCCTTCAAGAATATGCGCTGCCACCTCGCCACCTGCTGCTGAAACAAAGGTCACGGCGAGGTCAATGGATTCGACTAAGGCGCTACACTCTGTGCCACGTGTATCATCGGCTGCGGCACGCGGATCATAAATAATCATTGGCACCTTGACCGATGGATCGTGAAACAGATCCTTTTCCCCCAGCCAATGGTCACCCAGATAATCACCATGATCCGAGGTGAGGACAATCATCGTATTGGCAATGTCGCCGCTGGTTTCCAACTGATCAAGGATACGGCCCAACTGATCATCGCATTGTTTGATCAGACCCATGTAGGCCGGGATCACTTTGTTACGCACCTCTTCGCGCTGAAACGCTTGGGCGATTTTATTGCCCATATAGGCCTCAAAGACCGGCTGCGCATCTTCGCGTTCAGACGCATGGCGCGTGGCCGCAGGCACATGATTGGGGCCAAACATGTCATGATAAGGTGCGGGCACGATATAGGGCCAATGCGGCTTGATATAGCTCACATGCGCGCACCACGGTCCCTTGGCAGTTTCCATGAACTTTAGGGTTTCAGAGGTCAGCCAAGGCGTTTCGGAATCTTCCTCGCGGATATTGGCAGGCTTGTCTGCATTGGCAAAAATCCAGCCTGACGCCATTGACCCCGCATCATCCGCCGCATTGGCATAGTCATGCCAAGGATTTTCGCCATCATAGCCTTTGGATTTCAGATACTCATTATAGGGTGAGCGTTTTTCATCATAAAAGCCATCCGGCCCATAGGCCCACAACCCGTCATCGCGGTGCCAAATGTCAAATCCACACTCGGCTTGTCGCGCGCCAATCTGACTGTCTGGGGATAGACCAAGGCGCGCCATGCCATCCGCGTCCGCCTTCATATGCGTCTTGCCGATCAGCCAGCAATCCATCCCCGAATTGCGCAGATGATCGCCCATCGTCATCTCGCCCACTCGTAAGGGAAACCCGTTCCACGCGGCCCCATGCGAATGCACATAACGCCCCGTATAATAGGACATCCGGCTGGCCCCACAAATTGGGGATTGCACATAGGTGTTGGTGAACCGCACGCCCATCGCAGCGACACGGTCAAAGTTTGGGGTGTGTAAATGCGGATGGCCTGCGCAGCTAAGATAATCAAAGCGCAATTGATCATACATGATGAAAAGGATGTTCATCTTATCTGTCATTGCCTACCCCCTTTTTTGTCGCCGTTGTGCTGATACTTTGGATCATGTCTTGTGAACGCAAGAATGAAAAGTGGCATTGCGCAGGGTCTAGCACCCTATGTTTCTGGTGGTGCTTTAAGGTGCTTCAAAAGCCCCTCAAACCGGACGCCAGATGCAGGCAGCACAAGACAGGCATCAAGGATCGCACTTGCCCGCGCTTTACCAATAACTGGCACGGCAAAGGCCATAAATTTAGCGGTGATATCGCTGGCGTCAAACGGCCGCTCGGGGCCGCCACGCGCATGAACGTCACCCGAATGTAACACCCGACCATCCTTTAACGTCAGTGTGACATCGGCCCAGCGACCAACCGGATAACGAGCTTCGTGTTTGGGCGCTTCCGTCACCTTTGTACAAGCGACGAGTCCAGCAACGACCCCGTCTGACAGCCCAGTCTCTGAGATATGCTCAACCCCAATATGACCATAGGCAATCACCGTCGCCACAGCAAAGGGCAGTGAATATTGCGCTTGCGATGTCGTGGTCGGCATTGAGGGAAACAGTTGCACCGCGTTGTGAAAGCTATGAATGTCGATCTGCGCAACTTGGTCCGCTGTGATGTTGTGCGCGATGCAAATTTCACGCGCGGCATCAATCGCTGCATGTGCCCAGCGGCAGATCGGATAGGGTTTGATATATTGATGGTTGACCTGCCAAAAGATGCCAAGGTCGGCCCAATGGGGTGCAACATCCTCTGCCTCAACCGTGATCGCAGGCGCCCCTGTAAATCCAATCTCTGCCATGATCAACGCCGACACCCCGATCATCGCGCCCATACCTGACCCATCATGCAGCATTGTCGGATTGGCGATTTCGCGCATCATCTGACTGCGGGGGCCGTGGTATTCAGCGATGCCCAATGCTTCGCGCAGATGCACAGAAGATGCCCCACGCAGGCGCGCGCCCATGGCCGTAACACCCAAGGCGTTCCACGCCCCAGAGGTGTGATAATCTGATGACGTCGCATGTAACACGATGCCCGCGCGCCCCGCGATTTCATATCCAACGACCAAGGCGGCCAGCGCATCACGCCCCGTAAGACCGCGCAAATGTTGAGCAAACGACACAAGTGCCGGAACCACCGCAACCCCGATATGTCCCTTGGTTGGGTTATACCCATCATGGCCATCCAAATTGTCGATCTGCGTCGCTGTGGCAAAAGACGCCCCAGCAAGGCTGGCCCTGCGCCCGTCAAACATCATCCATGCGCTGTCCGCTCCTGCCTGCGCGCTATACATCCTAAGCGCCGTTTCGCGCGCCATCATACCTGCGTCCATAGGTGTTGCGGCAATGGCAATACCCAGTGTGTCGAGCAGCAAAAGGGCTGCCTGTTCAAGGGTCGATTGCGGTAAGTCATTTGTAGGGAAATGACGAACAAAGTGATCAATATGTGTGGGCAACTTGGCGTCAGCAGACATGGCGATCCTTAGGCGAATTATGCCTTTCATGATATGGAGGTTCTCTTGATTACCTGCGGCAAAAGCGACATCTAAGCGCCACCCCTGTCGCAGATAGATGCGGTTGCTGGTGTACCGTGTAAAAACGGGCCACACTGACGAAACACAATTGGAAAGCCGATACATGACCGATCACAAGACCACCCACGACGCTGACGCAGACATCCGAAACCGCGATATCAAAATCTATGTGAACGGCGATATCGTACACCGCGACGCCGCCAAAGTGTCGGTCTATGACAGCGGCTTTATGCTGGGTGATGGCATATGGGAAGGCATGCGTCTGTACCACGGCACTTGGGCCTTCTTTGACGAACACATGGATCGGTTTTTCAACTCCTGCAAAGCAATCGCGCTGGATGTCGGCATGGACAAGGCGGGTATCATGGATGCGCTGACGCGGACGGCGGCCGCCAATGGCATGACCCACGATGTGCATTGCCGCCTTATGCTGACACGTGGGGTTAAGGACAAACCGTTCCAACATCCCGCGCTTAGCACCTCTGGTCCGACGCTGGTGATCATCATGGAACATTCCAAACCTGTTGATCGTTTGCAAAGCGCAGGTATCCGGCTGGCAAGTGTCCCTCAGGTGCGGGGATTGCCTCATTCTCAAGACCCAAAACTGAACAGTCATTCCAAGCTGAACTGTATCATCGCCTGTTTGCAAGCCGAAGCGGCGGGGGCCGATGAAGCCTTGATGTTAGACCCACATGGGTTTGTGAACACCACCAACGCCTGTAACTTTTTCATTGTGCGGCGTGGGGCTGTTTGGACCTCGACCGGGGATTATTGCATGAACGGTGTCACGCGCCAAAAGGTCATTGATCTGTGCCGCGAAAATGACATTCCGGTTTATGAAAAGAATTTCTCTCTTTATGAGGCGTACGGTGCGGATGAGGCGTTTTTGACAGGCACCTTTGGCGCGCAAACACCTGTTGCCGAGATTGATGGAAAACCAATTGGCACCATCGATCGTCCGGTGACCAAGGTCCTTCAAGGGCTGTACAAAGACCTGATTAAACACCATGTGGGCGGTGCGATTTAATCAGGTGGATCACCGATTAGGATTGCGCGAAAATCATTGACGTTGGTGCCTGTCGGTCCAGTGACAAACAGCGCATCAATGTCTTTAAACGCGGTATAGGCATCGTTCATTTGCAACTTTTGCAACGGATCGATGCCTGCGCTACGCATCTGGGTGGTCGTTGTGCCATCCACAAACGCCCCGGCGTTGTCTTCTGAACCATCAATGCCATCCGTGTCCGCCGCCAGTGCCGTGATGCCCATGTGCCCCTCAAGGGCCAAGGCCAACCCAAGCTGGAATTCACTGTTGCGCCCGCCGCGTCCCTTGTGGCGCAGTGTCACGGTTGTCTCTCCACCCGACAGCATCACCATCGGCGCAGCATAGGGAAAGCCGCTGCTTGCCGCTTGGCGGGCAAGGGCGGCATGAACGGTCGCCACGTCACGCGCTTCACCTTCAATTGCATCGGACAAAACCCATGCATGCACGCCCTGATCACGGGCGGTAAGCGCAGCGGTTTCTAAGGACAGTGCGGCAGAGGCGATGACTTGGGTTGTGATGTTGCTAACGTCTGTTTCCGCGTCATCTTCGCCTTGGCCCTTGAGGTGCGCCAGACAGCGGGGCGGTAAATGAATGCCGCGTGATGCGACCAGAGCCAACACATCTGCGGCGCTTGGCTTGCCTGGCACTGTGGGGCCAGAAGCGACTTCGCCGGGATCATCGCCCGGTACATCTGACACGATGAAATTGCAGACACGCGCAGGGGCGGCCAGCGCCGCCAAGCGTCCACCGTTGATAGTGCTGAAGCGTTTGCGAATTGCGTTCATCACGGAAATTGGTGCGCCAGATGCCAACAGCGCTTGGTTCAATTCTTGCAGGTCATTGAGGGTCAATCCCTCTGGCGGGGCAGGCAGCAAGGATGATCCGCCACCACAGATCAAAGCAATTACCAGATCATCAGGGCCCAGTCCTGTGACCGCCTCCTTGAGCGCTTGAGCCGCTTCTATCCCTGCCGTATCCGGCACTGGATGCGCGGCCTCAAACACGCGAATGACCTTGCACGGCGCACCGTAGCCATAGCGCGTCACGACAACGCCCTTAAACGGCCCTTCCCAAAGTGCCTCAAACGCTTGGGCCAATTGTGCTGCACCCTTGCCCGCACCGATAACAATCGTGCGCCCTTTGGGCGGTTCAGGCAATTTGCCTTTCAGCGCTTTGACAGGGTCCGCTGCTGCAACGGCTGCGTGAAAAAGATCAGCCAGAAAATGGCGGTGGGTTTGGGACATCAAAATTCCAGTCGGGGCTTACTTTGCGGTCGCAATCCCATCAGGATAGACGCGCTGCTGGTTCGCATCAAAGTAAAACGCATGTGCATCATCAAAGTCCAGCGCAACCTCATCATCCACCTGCGCCATATGTTGTCCAAACAACCGCACCGTCAGGGCTTCCCCCTGCATAGTTGTAATTAGCAAATTGGTGTCACCGCCCAACCGTTCGACATGGGTGACCTTGCCCATAATCCGCCCGCCATCCCGCAAGCCAAGGTGTTCTGGGCGGATGCCAAGGGTCACGCCATCGGGTTGCCCTTTGACTGAGGTTTGTAAAAAATTCATGGAAGGAGAGCCGAGGAAGCCTGCCACAAATTGATTGGCGGGATTATTATACAACTCCATTGGAGAGCCTGTTTGTTCGACACGGCCATCGCGCAACACGACAATTTTGTCGGCCAGCGTCATCGCCTCGGTTTGGTCATGGGTGACATAGATCATTGAAGCGCTGAGTTTGCGGTGCAGATCAGCAATCTCAATCCTTGTGTTCATGCGCAACGCCGCATCCAGATTGGACAGTGGTTCATCAAAGAGAAACAGCTTGGGTTCGCGCACAATCGCGCGGCCAATTGCGACACGTTGGCGTTGACCACCTGACAAGTCAGAAGGACGGCGATCTACATAATCGGTGAGGTCCAGCATTGTCACAGCCTTGTCCACGCGTTCATCAATCACGGTCTTGGGCTGTTTTTCCTGCTTGAGGCCCAGCGTCATATTATCGCGCACTGTGAGGTGCGGATAAAGCGCGTAGGACTGGAAAACCATTGCAATGCCGCGTTTTGACGGGGCCACATTATTCACCACCTCATCCCCAATTGCCACGGTTCCAGCGCTCGCATCTTCAAGCCCCGCAATCACCCGCAGTAGGGTTGATTTGCCACACCCGGAGGGCCCAACAAAGACGACAAATTCACCATTTTCTACGGTCAGGTCGATGTCCTTGAGCACCTCAACAGTGCCAAAAGATTTGCAGATTTTATCAAGTTTTAAGGCGGTCATGTGGGGTCTCCCAAAGTCACGGGTTTGCCAGTGCGGATGCTGTGATCTGCGGCAAGGCAGATCGCAAGGGATTGCACGGCGTCAGACATGTGGCGGGTTAAGTCGATATTGTTTTTGATGGCATCCAAAATGTAAGCCTGTTCGGTATCGCAAAGTTCTTGGTGCCCCGGTTCATCTGGCATTTCGACCACGCGGTCACCGTTGCGGGTATGGACAAGCAGGCTGCCCACTTTGGTGTGACCGTCAACGTCATCAGATGATCCTTTGTTGCCATCCACGATGGATACCGACCCTTTGGGTGACACCACGTCTTTTACAAAGAACGCTGTTTCGGACATCATCGGTCCCCATCCGGCCTCGTACCAGCCCACGGACCCATCATCGAACGTCACTTGTAGTTGACCGTAGTTGTACATGTCCGGTGCGATCTCATCCGACAAACGCAGGCCCATCCCATTGACGCACGCAGGTTTTGCATCGGTGATCTGGCACATCACATCGACATAGTGCACACCGCAATCCACCAGCGGCGATGTGGTTTGCATCAACGCCTTGTGGGTTTCCCACGTCGGCCCATCCGATTGCTGATTGAGGTTCATGCGAAAGACATACGGCCCGCCCAAATCACGCGCCTCAGCAATCAATTGCTGCCAAGACGGGTGATGGCGCAGGATATACCCGACAACCAGTTTGCGGTTGGACACGATGGCTTTGTCCACCACGGCTTGCGCATCTGCCACTGTCGTCGCCAGCGGTTTCTCGACAAACACATGCGCGCCTGCATCCATCGCGGCAATGGCGTACTCTGCGTGGCTGTCAGAGTAGGTGGCAATGACGGCCAGATCAGGTTTGGTTTCGGCCAACGCAATATGGAAGTCGGTGAACACCGGATAGCCCTGCAAATCGGCATGTTCCACATCGCCAGACCTATTCACCAACCCCACAATTTCCGCGTCAGGATGATTGTGGTGCGCCAACGCATGACTCAACCCCATGTTGCCCAAACCTGCGATAAGTAC
>CALKXT010000078.1 GCA_938003685.1 uncultured Sulfitobacter sp.
GCATCCCACTCATACTCCGTCAACCGTTCAAACCCATCTTCCGTCACCAGCACCTGATCCTCCAGCTTGATCGAAAAATCACCGCCCTCAGGGGACACCAGTGCCTCAACACACAGCACCATCCCGGCCTCTAGCGGGTAATCGAACGCGCCGGGGACAGCTTGGTCAGGGTAGGCGACCAAGGGCCACTCATCACACAATCCAACGCCGTGCATCAGGCAGCCGTATTTCAATTTCTGGAATTGCGCGTCCAATACGTGGGTATTGGTGCTGAGTTCCGGGATCATCACGCCGGGTTTCAGCATTTGCATGTTCTGCTCAACATGTTCAACCGCGTGCTGCATGGCATAGACCATGTCGGCACGGGGTTTTTCATCCCCAATCCACCAGGTGCGGCTGATATCGACGCAGATGCCATAGCTACCCACCAGGTCGGTATCAAAGGCGATGATCTCGTTGTTTTGCGTGATGCGCGGCCCACATTCCTGAAACCATGGATTGGTGCGCGGGCCAGAGGTCAACAGACGGGTTTCGATCCATTCCCCACCGCGCTTGATGTTTTCAGCGTGCATCACGGCCCAGATGTCATCTTCTGACGTCGTGCCGTCCCCGACATTGGCACGGGCGAAATCTTCCATCTTTTTGACGGCCACTTCGCAGGCGTTTGACGCACAGCGCATTGCCAAAATCTCATCCGGGCCTTTGACAGAGCGGCTTTTCTCGGTGACCTCTTCACCGTCCATCACCTCAAACCCCTGCGCCTCAAGCGCGCGCAATCCGTGCAGCATGATCTTGTCTACCGCGAGGCGTTTGTTGCCGCCCCCGTGTGCCGCGATCAATTCGCGCACCTCATTGCTAAGCATGTCAGCGGCCACATCGACCTTGTCGCCCCGGTCAAAGTAAAACAGGTCCGCACCGGAACGCTGTTCGCGCACCAAGGGGTTGAATTCACTGAGGAAAGGGGAGTTTTTGTAGTCCCAGATCACCATGTATCCATCTGCACAAACCAGCACGGCGCGGAATGGATTGTGGGTGTTCCACAACTGCATATTCGTGCTGTCGGTGGCGTAGCGGATGTTCAGCGGGTCAAACATCAACAACCCGCCATAACCACGGTCCACGATATGTTGGGTCAGGCGATTAAGGCGATATTCCCGCATCGCGGCAAGGTTGGGCAGGATCAGCCCCGCGGCCTTCCATTCCTTGAATGCCAGTTGTGTTGGGCCAATTTCGACACGGTCATTGTCGTTGGGGCTACCATCGGGCAAATGCGTGCCATGCTCTGGATCAATCTTGCGGGTGTCGCGGTAATGTTGGTTCATGGGGCCCTCGCGTGATGCTGGTGTTATCTTAGCATGCCTTGGCGGGCCGCCGCGTATTTTGCCATAGCCGACGTATTTGATGTCGTTTTTTGCAGGACAGTTTTAGCCCTGCGTCGTATGCCTTGGCGATGACAGTGATTTTACAAGAGACTCTGCCAGAAGCGCAATTGGGGATGCCGGCTTTGCCGGGTGTTGGTCCCTGCGCGCCTGATGATTGGCTGCGCGTGGATGAGGCCTATGCCACGCAAATGGCCTATAAGGCAAAGTTATTGGCGCAGCAGCGCGATGCGGTGTTGTGGTGTGATGACGCCGCAATAGCCTCCGCGTGCGAGGTGTTATCAGAAGCCTTGTTGGTCCTGCCCGGATTGGGGTTTCAGGTCACTGAGAAACAGGTGTTTTGTCCGGATGGTCGCATTGTTGCTGTGGATTGGGCGCAGCCACTGTTGGTTCTGGGTCATCTTGTGCAAGAGGATATTTGTATCCTGCAAAAACAGGGCGATGAACACGTTTTGACGGGGGCAGTATTATGTTTTCCTGCAAATTGGCGTTTGGCAGACAAAGCGGGACGGCCTTTGGTTGGCATCCATGAACCTGTTGAAGAATATGACGATAACATCGCGCGCCGTGTTCAGCGGTTGTTTGATGGAGTCCGGGTGGGGCAGCCCTTGTGGCGATTTAACCGTCTGGCCTATGCCGATCCCGATTTGCACCAACCAAGGCGTGTTAGCGATGATCAAGAGCGCAGGTTTTTTCGCTCAGAACGGCAATGTATCTTGCGATTGCCAAAGAGCGATGCGGTGATTTTTAGCATCCATACTTGGGTGGTGCGGGGCGATTAATATATTGGCTTTGTAATCATCAGCCAGACAATGGCGAGAACCGCCGCAAAGGCCGGAAAGCCGCAGGTAAACCAGATGCGATAGAGATGGTGAAACCGAGGCGGCAGGGCGGTGCCGTGAGTGGCGGCGTCGCGGGCAAGATCACGCAGTTGCATTTGTATCCAGATCACGGGCAACCAAAACACGCCAATAACAACATAAAGCATCAGCGCCCAAGCGACCCAACCGGATGTCACTGGCCAACCTACTTCTTGGGCCAGTAGGTAGCCCGTGATGGGCTGCAAGACCGCTGCGGTGGCTGTGAATATCCAATCAGCCAAGACCACGATACTTGCGACATGCGCGATCAATACAGGGTTGTTACTACGTCTACTGATGACCATGAAAAATGCGATACCCGCGCCCGTACCCAGCAGGACACATGCGCCAATGATGTGGGTGAACAGCAGCAGATCGTAGGTCATCGATCGTCCAACAGCGCCATGACCATGGCGGCAAGGGTGATGCCGGGCAGAACTTTGACAAACGGGCCCAGCGGGTCGGCCCAGATGTCGGGAGTCAGAACTGTTCCAGCGCTCAGATAGGCCAGCGATACGGCAACCATACCCAGACAGGCGCGCCGTGCGTGGCGGCGAAACAGGATCGTTGCACCAAGCGCAATGTCGATCATGGCACCGCCGTAGACAGAGAACACGGCCAGCCCTTCGCCAATATCGCGCGTGGTCAACACGTTGAGCGCCACGTCCGCGCGCAGCAATCCGATGATACCCGAAAGCAGCCAGAATATTGACAGCGTCGCGATCCCAACTGGAAGCAACAGAAACAGCCGCGAAAACCAGCGATCTTGAACGGTCGCAGGCATATCCCGCAAGGTTTGGTCAAGTGATCGACAGGGCGCACCACCCGCCGTGCGCCACGCAGTTGGATCACCTTTGATGCCATCCGCAAGAACATTCAACGCGGTAGAGCGCAGGGGAGAACGCCACCCAAGCCAGCCCAAGGAATCTGCAACTTTGCCTGTAAGTTTCACCAAAGGTTGTGGAACGGTGGTGCTATGACGCCATGGAACAAAGCCTAGCCAATCGCGCATTTTGCCTGTCAGGGCTGCGAAACTATGCACATCAGGCGCGGTGAGGTCGGCCAAGGTCTGTGGCGCGATATCGCCCTTTGCGGCCTGCACAACGGCGGCGGCAACGTCATCCAATGCAACAGTTTGTACTGGGGTGTCGGGCAATACCTGAAACCCCATCACCGGCATTGCGGCGGCAGCGCGCAATAATGCAGTGCCACCATAGGCCGCGCGGCCCAACACAAGGGTGGGACGTAGGATGATCCAGTCAAGCGGGCTTGCCATCAGGGCGGCGTCACCGCGCGCTTTGGTGGACATGAATGCTGTGGGCGCATCTTCTGACACGCCGACAGCAGAGATTTGGATGAAGCGGGTGCGTTGGTCTGCAATACCTTCAATCAGCGCATCAATAGCGCCCTCATGTATCGCGGTAAGATTATCACGTGCCCCGTCTTGCAATGCACCCGAGGCGTTCACGACCACATCGACATCCGCGAGCTCACGCGCCCAATCAGCGGCAGTTGCCTTGGCAATGTCGCAGATCAGCCAATCCCCATCGGGATCAACACGCCGGGCGGCATCACTGTCACGGCCCACACCCGTCACAGCAAAGCCCGCAGATTTTAAGGCGCGCAGACATGCGGAACCGATCAAACCATACCCGCCAAGGACGATCGCCCTTGGCGGGGTTTTGGTTTGCGAAAGCGCACTCATGCAGCGTCCAACACCATGTGGGGCTGACCATCAGATGTTTTCTGCGGCGAGATGCCCCCGGCGTTCACAGTCGCACTCACCTGACGGCGGAACGAACTGAAATGCGTGGATGCGACCACGTCAATTGCCTCATCAAAGCGCAAGGTCAGCGACCAGAAACCACTGGAAGCCATGCGCGCGGCCTTGACCTGCCCGGTAAACGGATGACCCAAATAGCGGCCCGATACGGTTTGGCCGGGTGCCCAGCCGTCGGATGTATTACGGGCCTGAGCGGCGATGGTATTCCAATCGCGCACCCCCCATTGATGGGCGACGGTTTCCAGCGCTTGCGCATGGCTCATGGTTTGACCACGTGCGGTCATATCAGCACGCAGCCTTTTTGCCTGAGATTTCAGGACGTCACGGGATGGAATTACGGTAGTCATATCAAACACTCCTTTTCTCGCGATGGCGTGAAGGGGGTCCGCATTGCCCATCAATCTGCGAGAGATTGGTGTGTTGTATCTTAACAGGACTTCACCGAAGTGCGGACGGCAGGGGCCTGACCCTTGAAGCGCAAATAGGATGAAGGATGTGTTTGCGCAAGGGGTGATAGATCAGCGCGTGTGGTGACTGTGGTATTTGAGTATATTTGGGTAGATGAAATAGGGGATGGCGCACCCTTTCAGATGCGCCACCAAAGAGTTAGCCGTCGATGCGCGCAGCCATGATGGCGATCGCCTTTTGATAAACACCAGCGGCGTTCCACTGTTTGATGACGCGGAAGTTTGTTTGGCCTTCTTGATAGCCGCCGCCGGGTTTCCAACCCTTTTTGCGTAGGAAGTTGGCGGTCGAGGCCAGCGCGTCGGTCTGGTTATAAAAATCAACTCGACCATCGCCAGAGGCATCGACACCGTATTTCAGCGCGTTACCCGGCAGGAACTGCGTGTGCCCCAATTCGCCGTGCTTGGCACCTTTTGTTTTTGCCGTGATCGCGCCGCGATCCACCAGCTTCAAAGCGCCAATGGCGTGGGGTACAAAAAATGCGCTGCGGCGACAGTCATACGCCAATGTGGTGATCGCAGAGACAACCGCGCTGTTGCCCATGAACCCACCAAAGCCGGTTTCCATGCCGTGAATGGCCAACAACACACCCGCAGGCACACCGTAGCGCTTTTCGAGTGATTGATAAAAGCCAGCGTTGCGCGCCTTGCGCTTGCGCCCTTGCGCAACAATCGTGTCCGCGCCGCGCACCTTCATGAACTTGCTGAGCGAATATTTAAAGGACTTTTGATTGCGGTCTGCTGCAATGGTGCCTGTGGCGTATTTCGCACTTGCCAAGGCATCAAGGCCACGTTGCTTTACGCCTGCTGCTTTTGCTTCTGACGCAAAGGCGGCTTTCCACGTGTTAAAACCGCCACCACTGTTGCCACAGGTGGCCGCAACGGCAGGTACGGCGAGGGCGGCAGTGACCGCTATCGAATAAAGGAAGGGTTTGAGTGGCAGCATGTTAACCTCTGACTTGTGAAAAATTTACACAAGTTTAGCGGGCTGTCCGTTACATGCAATTGGAAATAGAGGTGTGTTTAGTCTGGTTTACACCAGATATGCGAGAAGTTGCGCGGTTAAATCGCTCGCCAGCTGCAATGGCGTGCTTGTCGGGCGCTCCAAAGCTTCCCAATAGAAAACGACACCACCCGCAACAAAGGTGGCGGTCACAAGTGGCATCACCAACAAACCACACAGGCCAGATGAGGGTGTGCGCTTGCGCTTACGTTCAACCTTGGCCGCAGTTTTATTGATATGGGTGATACGTGTCGCGAAGTCAGTTTGCTCTTTCATGGCACGGATCCTCCTGTGCGGTTGATGTGATGCTTTTGGTCGAAGAAAACGGTCGAAATGAGGCGCTGACAGGGCATTTACGAGAGCGACGCTAGGTCACTTGCCTTAATAGAGGGGCGGCAAATATAGCAAAAGGCCCTAGAAAGGCGAAAGGGCGCCCCAATTGGGACGCCCTGGTAATTCTCGTAATGTATAGATTTAGCAGCTGTAGTACATGCCAAACTCAACAGGGTGCGGTGTATGCTCATAATGGTGAACTTCTTCCATCTTGAGGGCAACGTAGCCTTCAATTTGGTCTTTGGTGAACACGTCGCCCGCCAGCAGGTAATCCATATCGGCCTGCAATTCGTCCAATGCTTCGCGCAGTGAACCGCACACCGTTGGGATACCGGCCAGTTCTTCGGCAGGCAGATCATACAGGTTCTTGTCCATGGCTTCGCCCGGATCGATCTTGTTCTTGATCCCGTCTAGGCCCGCCATCAACAGGGCCGCAAAGCACAGGTATGGGTTTGCCGCTGGATCAGGGAAACGGGCCTCAACGCGCTTGGCTTTTGGGCTTTCTGTCCATGGAATACGCACACAACCAGACCGGTTACGCGCAGAGTAGGCACGCAGAACGGGGGCTTCAAAGCCTGGGATGAGGCGCTTGTAGCTGTTGGTCGTTGGGTTGGTAAATGCGTTCAAAGATTTCGCATGGGTCAAGATGCCGCCAATGAACCAAAGTGCTTCTTGGCTCAGGTCGGCGTATTTGTCACCTGCGAACAATGGCTTGCCGTCTTTCCAGATTGACATGTTTACGTGCATGCCAGACCCGTTGTCACCGTAAATCGGCTTGGGCATGAAGGTTGCGGATTTGCCATAGGCATGTGCCACGTTGTGGATCACGTACTTATATTTCTGCAACTCATCCGCCTGATGCGTCAGCGTGCCAAAGATCAAGCCCAGTTCGTGCTGGCAAGACGCAACCTCGTGATGGTGCTTGTCGACCTTCATGCCAAGACGTTTCATCGTGGACAGCATTTCGGCGCGCAGATCGTGAGCTTCATCCGTTGGGTTGACCGGGAAATAACCACCCTTTAGGCCGGGACGGTGGCCCATGTTGCCCATTTCGTAATCGGTGTCAGTGTTCCATGACCCGTCAGATGCATCAACTTCGTAAGATACTTTGTTGATCGAGTTTGAGAACTTCACATCATCAAACAGGAAAAATTCGGCCTCTGGACCCATATAGGCGGTGTCGCCAATACCCGACGCCTTTAGATAGGCTTCGGCTTTTTCGGCAGTGCCACGTGGGTCACGATCGTAAGGTTCATTTGTGTCCGGCTCTACGATTGAACAATGCACACAGATGGTTTTTTCAGCATAGAACGGGTCAACATAGGCGCTGGAAACGTCCAACATCAGTTTCATGTCTGAGGCTTCGATGCTTTTCCAGCCCGCGATGGATGAGCCATCAAACATGAAGCCTTCTTCGAGGAAATCTTCGTCTACCAGATCATTCACGACCGTGACGTGCTGCAATTTGCCGCGCGTGTCGGTGAAACGAACGTCCACATATTCGATGTCTTCGTCTTTGATCTTTTTCAGGAACGCTGCGTTGTCCATGAGTTTGGTCCTTTGCTTAGAATGTCTTGAGTGTTTTTACAGCGCGTCAGAACCGGTTTCACCGGTGCGGATGCGAATTGTCTGTTCGATGGGAGAGACAAAGATTTTGCCATCCCCAATTTTTTCGGTCTTGGCGGCGTCAACGATGGCCTCAATGGCGGCGTCGACTTGATCATCGTCCAGCACAACTTCGATTTTCACCTTTGGCAGGAAGTCGACAACGTATTCGGCACCACGATAAAGTTCAGTATGGCCTTTTTGACGGCCAAAGCCTTTGACTTCGATCACGCTCAGGCCTTGAACGCCCACGTCTTGCAGGGCCTCTTTCACCTCGTCCAGTTTGAACGGTTTGATGATCGCTTCGATCTTTTTCATGATGGCCCCCAATTGCTTTTACTTCTGTGCGTCATTTCATTTCGCATGTGCAGGGTCCAGAATATGGTCTAATCAGGTGCTCTAGATACGCTAAATATTTGATGTGTGATGAATGTGTGGGCGCTTCGCCTAAATTTTGTGCGAAAGTGAATCGCGAGGAATTGACATGACCGAACTACTGACCGCCGCCCAGATGCGAGAGATCGAACAGGCCGCGATTGCGTCCGGTTCTGTGACCGGGCTTGAATTGATGGAGCTGGCAGGGCGCGGCGTGGTGGATGCGGTGTTTGAGGAATGGCCGGAATGGGCCAAGACCCCGCACCGGGCAGTGGTACTGTGTGGGCCGGGCAACAACGGTGGCGATGGTTTTGTTGTGGCGCGGTTGTTGAAAGAGGCCGGTTGGGAGGTCGAGGTTTTTCTGTATGGCGATGCTGAAAAGTTACCGCCTGATGCTGAGGTGAATTATGAGATATGGTGTAAGGCAGATAAAGTCAGCCCTTTGATATTTGCTAAAGTTCTTGGTGCAGTGCGTCCTGATCTGATTGTCGATGCGGTTTTCGGTATTGGCCTCAGCCGCCCCTTGCCAGACGACGTGACGCAATCTTTAAACCGAGGGCGAAAGACTATTTGGAAGAAACAGCATCAGATCAAAACCGTTGCAGTGGATTGCCCTTCGGGCCTAGACCTCGATACCGGGATGATCCCAACAGATGTTGATGTGAACGATCCTGATGCCGATCCTTGGCCATCAACACTGAACTTCGCTGACCTGACAGTGACTTTTCACAGCCCAAAGGTAGGACATTACCTGGGCCTTGGGCCACAATTCTGCGGTAAATTGCGTGTGATCGATATTGGTCTGGATCCGCGCGGACGTGATCGCAGTATGTTAGGTCAGACACCTGATCCCGAACGTACGTGTTTAATTGAACCAGTCTTTGCTGGACGGCCGTTGCCTGCGCACATTTGGCCTCTATCACACCTCAGTAAATACCGCGGGCAGGGTCATAAGTTTGATCATGGTCATGTCGTGGCATTTGTCGGGGGTGCCGGCCGTGGTGGCGCGGGACGTCTCGCCGCGCGTGCGGCATTACGGGTTGGGGCTGGCGTTGTCACAGTGGTTTGCCCGCCCGATGCTTTGGCAGAAAACGCGTGCCAGTTGAGCGCAATCATGTTGCGCGCATTGCCGGAAGGCGCGGCTCTGGACACAGTTGTTGATAGGCGGGCCAGTAGCTTTTGCATTGGACCGGGTTTAGGTATCGGCGCGCAAACCCGTGATTTAGTCGGACAGGTTCTGCGCCGTCGCGCAGGAGATGACGATTGGCGCGACCCTGCTGTGGTGATTGATGCTGATGCATTAGGGGCTTTTGCTGATGATCCATCGGTTCTTTTTGCCCAAACACACGCGCGCACGATTCTTACTCCGCATGAAGGTGAGTTTGAGCGACTATTTCCTGATCTCGCACTTAGCCAGCGTGCGGCACGTTCAAAAGTGGACGTGGTCCGCGCCGCAGCGGAAAGGGCAGGCTGCGTTGTCCTGCTCAAAGGCGTTGATACCGTGATTGCCTGTCCCGGGGGCGGGGCCAGTGTACATTCAGCGACAGGTCCACGCGAGGTGCCGTGGTTGGCCACAGCCGGTGCAGGGGATGTATTGGCGGGGATGATTGCAGGGCTTGCAGCAGGCAGCGCAACGGGTGGCGTGTTCAATCTGGCAGAGGTTGCCGTATGGCTGCACGTCGAATGTGCCCGCAGCTTTGGTCCCGGCTTGATCGCCGAGGACCTGCCTGAAGAGCTACCAAAAGTGTTTCGCGCGCTGGGCGTTTAAGCCGCGTGCAGAACCGCACCGCGCGCTTTGGCGGCATCTGCGGTGCCCAGTTCCAGCCCATCTGAATACAAGATATGCGGCCCATCACAGAAAATCTGGAACACAGTGGTTTCGACCAAGCCCAGATCGGTGATGAATTCATCATCCACCAAAGACCGCGCTGCGACCAATGCCCGTTCAGAATTAAACATCGCCCGCGCGCGCCAATCGCGGATCAAGACCATCTGATCGCCCGCCAAAACCGCATCACGTTCAGGGCGGGTATCACCCAAAGAACCGGCGGCGAATGCAATTCTGTGTACGTCGCGGGTGCTGCGTTGAATATGTTCAACTTTAGAAATACCGCTATCTCTGGTGATCAACTTGTCGCCAACTGACAGAAACTCTACCGGCATTTCACCGTCTAGAGTCAACAGCATGGCACCTTGTAACAGCCCTGTATCCAGAACAGCATAAGGCGAAAACTGGCTCGCGCGCGGATCCTGTCCGCCAACGCGCCCGACCGTATTCGGTTTCATGGGCGTCTCTTTCTTGTTTAAACCTACCTCAGGTTATCTACAGCATATGCCAACAACTTCTTAATGTCTTGCGTTTTTTCCTCTCGCCAAGCCCGCAAGTCTTTGATACGAGGTCCGTGAGTTGCATATAGCAACGTGTGCGGGTGTGGCGGAATTGGTAGACGCACTTGGTTTAGGTCCAAGCGCCTATGGCGTGGGGGTTCGAGTCCCTTCACCCGTACCACTCTATTTTAAATATAAATTTTCCGACGGTCCGGGCATTATGCCCTGCCCATCAGCGCAACGCTTCCGGCAGGAATAATGCGATCTGTGGGAATGCGATCAAGGCCATCGCCATTGCCAGCATTGTGACGACATATGGAATAGTGCCCAGCATCACTTCGCTCAACGTGCCAGATTTACGCGCCGCTTGGACGACATATAGATTCAAGCCAACAGGTGGGGTGATCAGCGCCATTTCGATCAGTACAATCATCAAGATGCCGAACCAGATCGGGTCATAACCTTGGGCGACAACCAACGGCACGATGATTGGGATCGTGACAACCATCAATGACAAAGTTTCGATAAAGAAACCGAGAACGATGTAGATCACAACAACAACCATGATCAGGCCAAGGGGGGTCAAACCCATACCGCCCAAAAATGCGGTCAGTTCGCGGCCTAATCCGGCAGAGGCGAGGGTGAAATTTAGAAACGATGCGCCAATCACAATCAGCATGATCATTGAGGTGATTTTGACCGTGCCGATCACCGATTGCGCCAACATGTCACGCGACACACCGCCAAAGGCGAACGCGATAGCAAGTGCACCTGCAACACCTACGGCCGCCGCTTCGGTTGGCGTTGCCCAGCCGCGATAGATGGACCCGACGATGAGGGCGAATAGGACAATGATCGGCAGTAAATCGACTAGGGCACGCATCATTTGGGCAAGGGGGAAGGTACGGCGTGTACCGCCAAGCTCAGGGCGCACGATGCAGATGATCGCGGTGATCACCATAAAACCTACAGCAAGGCCCAAACCGGGGAGCAGACCCGCGAGGAACAATTGAGGGATGGAGGATTGCGTCAGGAAACCATAGACAATCAGGTTGATGGATGGCGGGATCATAATGCCCAGCGTACCACCAGCGGCGATTGCGCCTGAAAACAGCTTGGGGTCATAGCCGAGCTTTTCAGCTTGCGGCATCGCCACTGTTGCCACGGTTGCAGCGGTCGCTACAGATGATCCAGAGGTCGCGGAAAACATGGTCGCGGTTGCAATGTTCGCGTGCACCAAGCCACCGGGCAACCATGACACCCAGCGGTCAAGGGCGGCGTAAGTGCGCGTGGCCACACCGCTGCGCACAAGGATTTCACCGAGCAGCACAAAGAAGGGAATGGCGATCAACGTCGCGCTATTAGACGCGGACCACACCATATTTCCCAAACCCCGGCTCAGCGGGAAGGAAGAGAAAAACGTATCAACGCCAAAGCCCAGTAGGAACAAGACAATGCCAACGGGGATCGACAACGCAAGAAGGCCCAGCAGGCTGACAGCTACAAAAGGGATCATTGGAGCGTGTCCTGTTCTGCAAAGGCACCCGCGAAACTTTCAGTCTCGGTGTGGCGGCGTTTTAGGATGAGGTTGAGGGCGGCAATGGTGACGCAGGCTGACATGACGGCGAACCACAGCCATCCGGCAAACCACGGCAGCTGTACCCATGCGAGCGGTGTTTCCAGCGGCGTATTGGCACGCGATCCATTAGAGAGCGAGCGTTCCACCACAGGCCATGACTTCAGCGCGATCATGCCAATCACGCTCGTCATCACCACCATGGAAAATAGGTCAAACATCGCGCGGCCAAAGGATTGAACCCGCCCGCGCAACAGATCAATGCGGACATGGCCCAATTCCAACAGGGTAAAAGCCATGCCCCAAGACGTCGCCAGCGCCATGACATAGCCGCTGATTTCGTCTGTGCCGCCAAAGGAGGTCCCGATTTGGCGCAGTATGATGTCAGCAAGAATGAAAGCGGCGCAGAGCAACAGCATCGCCCCGACAATCAACGCTATTTTTCTGTTCAGACGCCGCAGCGCTGCAATCATCGCTAGTTCCATATCAAGTTCCCCTTTGGCGGTGTTCGCTTACTCGATCGTTACGCCGACAACTTGACCGACAGAGGCGTTCCAACGTGCCGCCCAATCGCCACCCGCACGCTCTGCCCATTCTGGCAGCACTTCGCTGGTCAGGATGTCGCGTGCTTTGGTGAAATCGGCGTCGGATGCTTCGACCAATACCATATCGCGTGCATCCCCAGACGGGCAGTCACCATTGCCGGTCAAACAAGCCACATCATTGGTCAATGCATCTTGGGCGCTGGTCCATGCGGGGTCTTCGAATTCGCCTTTGATCTGTGTTTGGATCAACTCTTGCGTACCCGCATCAAGGCTATTCCAGCGGTCCATGTTCATCGCTGTGACAACCGGATCCCAGCCCCCCAATGGCAATGGCATCAGGTGCGTGGAGACTTCCCACCAGCCCGCACTATAGCCTGATCCGGCTCCCGTTACGGCGCAATCAACCACCCCGTTTTGCAACGCACCCGGGACTTCAGAGAACGACACATTCACGCCTTCAGCCCCCAATGCCTCAAGCAGCTTTGCTGTCATACGGCCAGAGGCGCGCACCTTGAGGCCTTTCATGTCATCCAGACCTGCAATCTCGTGATTACAAAAAACGACCTGCGGCGGGTAGGGCGCGATGGCCAGAACCTTGCTGTTGAAACGGCTGGCATAGATGTCATCAACCATTGGGCGGGCTGCATCGACCATTGCGCGGGCTTCATCCGCGGTCAACGCAAGCAGTGGCACGTCCAACCCTTCGAGTTCAGGCGCATCTGCCACGGCATAATCAGCGACGGTCATCGCCACATCATAGACGCCTTGGCCAAGCAAGGGATACACATCGCCCAAACCCAGACCCATCTGGTTATGGGTGGTCAATTCCACGGCAATCTTGCCGTCTGACGCGCCGGGCAGGGTCGTGGACCAAAACGGTGCCTCATATTGGTTGTGCAGTGGCAAGCTGGACCAACTCCCAACAACAGATAGGGTTTCATCTGCCATCAAAGGTGTGGCAAGGGCGGTGGTTGCAGCCAATAGGGCCAAAGTCTTTTTCATTATTCTCTCCTGCTAGATGATCATGTTTTTAGAATCGTTGTTTCAGCGTCTTCGGCAACATCCGCGATCAACATGTGACCGGGGGCGTGGGTGATGCACAGCGGTAGGTTTGCGGCCAGCAGGACGTTTTGCGGTGTGACACCGCAGGCCCAATAGACGGGTATTTCGCCGTCCTGCACCTCAACCGGGTCACCCCAGTCGGGTTTCATCAGATCGGCGATGCCAAATTGTGCGGGATCACCGTGACCGATGGGGGCACCGTGGGCCTGTGGGAAGGCGCGGCTGATCTGATAGGCATCTTGCACGCGGCCCGCCGCAACAGGGCGCATAGTCACGACCATTTCACCGGCAAAGCGACCCGCAGGCGTCAGCGCAATGTTGGACTTAAACATCGGAACCGTCTGATCAGATTCAATGTGACGCACCGGGATACCATTGGCGATGAGGGCATTTTCAAAGGTGAACGAACACCCCAACGCGACAGTGACCAGATCATCGCGCCAGAGCGCCTTTATATCGGTGATTTCATCGGTGAATTGTCCGTTGCGAAACACCCGGTAGCGCGGCACGTCGGTGCGAATGTCGATGTCATGGCCCAGCGTCGGCATGAACGGATTGCCGGTATCGCTGATCCCCACAACGGGGCAGGGTTTGGGATTACGTTGGCAAAAGCGTAGAAAATCCAGTGCATCCTGCGCCGGGAGAATGGCGAGGTTGCACTGGAGCTTACCTGCGGCCAACCCCGCAGTATGTCGTGCGTATCCATCCTGCCTGATTGCCAAACGCACTTGATCCGCAGTGAGGTGAGATAAATCAGCGTGGCGCGGGGGAAGCGGTGACATGGCAAACAGCTTTCGTAAGGTTAACGAAACATGTCAGTCTGTCACCATCATATCAAATTATCATTATTGATAGGTTGTGATCGAAATATTTTATACCATGTTTTGATCTAGCACCCATTTGAGCGCCACTTCACGTCCCAAAACGGCCCCAGTCTCTGACAGGTGGCTGCGCGGTTCACCTAAATATGAGGCAGTGAAAACAAGCGGTTGCGGGGTGAAACCCGCGTCAAACTCCTCAATCGCGTTTTCACGCAAAAGATCGCGGGCCAAGGTGCGTGGATAGGGACCAACAGCCATACCCGCAGCGATCATTCGTAAACTCGCGGACAGTGATGCCGACGAATAAACCCGCACTTGTGGTCCGATCCTGTGTGACAGTTCAGAGATCAACTCGCGATAGGGTCGCGTTTGGCGTGCATAAGAAATGACGGGAATACGCGTTAAATCGGTTTCGGGATTCTTGGTGGATTTATACCAATGCAGATCAAACTGTGGCAGTGCGACGTTTTCAACAGTAAATTCTGATATCGGCCCCATCAGAAACGCAAGATCAAGCTGGCGGTTTAAAAGCCCCGCACGTAGATTGCTGGAGATATCGACGGTTAGGTCAATATTCACACGCGGGAACTGGGTGCTGAATGCTTGCAAGAAGCCCGGCAACCAAGCTTGTGCGATGGTCTCGGATGCGCCAATGCGGAACAGCCCTTCGGCCTCAGAGGGGTTCGCAACGCGCTGTTTGATTTCTTCTTCGACAAATAACATCTGCTCAGCGTAGGTCAGCAACAGCGTGCCGTGTTTGGTTAGGACCAAAGCGCCGGATCCTCGTTCAAACAGAGTCACACGCAGCTCTTGTTCAAGATTGGCAATGCGGGTCGATACAGCGGGTTGTGACAGGTTCAGGCGTTCGGATGCACGCCGGAAGCCGCCCAAACGTGCAACCCAAAGGAAGGTACGGATTTGATCGAATGTCATGTCTAACTTGCCCCTGTGCGCTGTCCACTGCGCCCCGCACCAGATTGGCGAACCACCTCAGCGATTTCTAACAATTGTGGGGCCAAGGGTGTGGTTTTGCGCCAAATCATCCCAATGGTGCGGCCCGGTTGTGGGTCTCGAAAATATGCACAAGCTACGGGGGCAGAGCGCGCCTCAACGGCCATCGCCATCTCCGGGATCATGGTCACACCAATGCCGGCACCCACCATTTGAACCAAGGTGGAAAGAGATGATCCATCCAACCCATCGCGCGGCAGGGCGGGGCCTGCATTGCAAAACGACAATGCTTGATCGCGAAAGCAATGACCTTCCTCCAAGAGCAACAGCCGCATATTGCGCAGGGCATGGGTATCTGGAACCGGGTCTTGTGCGTCGGTGTCGGGACGAACCAATACGAAGCTTTCTGAAAACAGGGGCGTTTCAGTGAACGCGGGTTCGGAAATTGGCAGGGCCACGATGGCACTGTCAATTTGGCCTTGCAGCAATTCCTGTACCAATCGAGGCGTCAGGGTTTCGCGCACATGTAAATCCAAGCCTGGATGGCTTTTGCCAAGATTTCCGATCAGTTTTGGTAAAAGGTAAGGCGCAATTGTTGGAATCACGCCAATGCGAAACCGCCCCACCAGATTTTTCTGTGCTGCGCGGGCGATATCGCCCAATTCATCGACAGAGCGTAATATGTCGCGCACGCGCAGGGCAAAGTCCTCGCCAAAACTGGTCAGGCGCACCTGCCTTGGGCCGCGTTCAAACAATGCGGTGCCAAGTTCGGTCTCGAGGTCTTTGATCTGTACGGATAATGCGGGTTGCGAAATCGAACATACCGCTGCGGCACGTCCAAAATGGTGTTGTTTGGCCAAAGCCTCAAAATACCGCAGCTGTTTGATGGTTAGATTTGTCATAACTAAAAGTTATCACAGTGATGCGTAAATCCAACTTAAATCTACTGCTGTACTTTGCTATGGTTCGATCAAATCACACCAAATGGGAGAGTATCATGGACGGAAATGACATCGACACAGGCGGCAAGTGCCCGGTTATGCACGGTAGTGTAAAGAACACGACACATTCCGTGCGCTCCAACAAAGATTGGTGGCCAAACCAGCTTAACCTCAAGATTTTACATCAAAATTCGCCGCTCGGTGATCCGATGGTAAAGGACTTCAATTACGCGGAAGAGTTCAAGAAACTTGATCTGGATGCAGTAAAAGCAGACCTGACCGCGCTGATGACAGATTCGCAAGATTGGTGGCCTGCAGATTATGGCCACTATGGCCCGATGTTCGTGCGCATGGCGTGGCATGCAGCAGGCACGTATCGTACGGCAGATGGTCGTGGCGGCGCAGGATCAGGGTCACAACGGTTTGCGCCGTTGAACTCGTGGCCTGATAACGGCAACCTTGATAAAGCGCGTCGTTTGCTGTGGCCCATCAAGCAAAAATACGGAAATAACCTGTCTTGGGCTGATTTGTTTGTCCTGACGGGCAACGTGGCGATGGAATCAATGGGTTTCAAAACATTTGGTTTCTCTGGTGGACGTGTCGATATCTGGGAGCCAGAGGAAGACATCTATTGGGGCACAGAGACAGAATGGCTTGAGCCATCTGGTGGTGAAAACAGCCGCTATTCCGGCGAACGTGATCTCGAAAATCCACTGGCTGCCGTGCAAATGGGCCTCATCTATGTGAATCCAGAGGGGCCAGACGGCAATCCTGATCCGCAATTGTCCGCAAACGATATTCGCGACACCTTTGCCCGGATGGCGATGAACGACGAAGAAACTGTGGCATTGACCGCAGGTGGTCACACCTTTGGTAAGGCGCATGGTGCAGGCGACCCGACACTTGTTGGTGCAGAGCCAGAAGCGGCTTCTATCGAAGAGATGGGTCTTGGTTGGAAAAATGGTTTCGAAAGCGGTGTTGGTGCACATACCACGACATCGGGGATTGAAGGCGCTTGGACGCCAACGCCAACCACATGGGACATGTCCTATTTTGATACGTTGATGAACAACGAATGGGAATTGACCAAAAGCCCAGCAGGAGCCCAACAGTGGCGTCCCGCAGGCGGTGCTTTGGCGACAGCCGTGCCAGACGCGGCAACAGGTGAAAAACAGCACGCACCGATGATGACCACAGCCGACATGGCGATGAAGGTTGACCCGATCTACAACGCGATTTCAAAGGATTACCATGCAAACCCTGACAAGTTTGCAGATGCCTATGCACGCGCATGGTTCAAGCTGACTCACCGTGATATGGGACCAAAATCACGGTATCTCGGAAAAGAAGTTCCTGCCGAAGATCTGATCTGGCAAGATCCTATTCCTGCGGTGGATCACCCATTGGTAAACGCCAATGACATCGCGGACCTCAAGGGCAAAATCCTTGCCACGGGCCTTTCGGTTTCTGAATTGGTTTCAACCGCTTGGGCATCGGCCGCGACGTTCCGTGGCTCTGACAAGCGCGGTGGGGCCAATGGCGCACGCATTCGTTTGGCACCGCAAAAGGACTGGGAAGTCAACGAACCTGCCAAACTGGCAAAAGTTCTGTCTGCCCTTGAGGATGTTCAGGCTGCCAGCAGCAAGAAAGTATCGCTGGCTGATCTGATCGTATTGGGAGGTTGTGCAGCGGTTGAACAAGCAGCCAAGGCAGCGGGTCACTCAATCGAGGTTCCCTTCATCCCCGGTCGCATGGATGCAAGCCAAGAGCAGACGGATGCGGAATCCTTTGATGTTCTTGAGCCTGAGGCGGACGGTTTCCGCAACTACCTCAAAGCAGGCTATTCTGTCCCTACTGAAAAACTGTTGGTGGATCGCGCACAATTGCTTACCCTGACTGCACCAGAAATGACGGTTCTTGTTGGCGGGATGCGGGCGTTGAATGCCAATGTGGGCCAGTCTCAAAACGGCATCTTCACGGATGCGCCAGAAACCTTGACCAATGACTTCTTCGTTAAAGTTTTGGGCATGGATACGGTTTGGACACCTGCGGACGACAGCAATGAAGTATTCGAAGGCCGTGACCGTGCAACGGGTGATGTGAAATGGACTGCCAGCCGTGTCGATCTGGTCTTTGGCTCCAACTCACAATTGCGTGCCTTGGCCGAAGCTTATGCTTGCGATGATGCAACAGAGGCATTTGTGAATGATTTTGTCGCCGCATGGACCAAGGTTATGAACGCGGATCGTTTTGACCTCGCGTAATTTAGCGAACGGGTCGCAAACCTAAGAATGGCTCGCCGGGAAACTGGCGAGCCATTTTGGATTCATAGCTTTGCTTTTGATTTTTCCCAATTCTGTCCGTCAAATTTCGTAATGTTCGGCTGTAAATCATGCCCTGCGTCCAAACAGTTATAGTTGACGCTCCAGCTCTCAGGATGGGACCGCGGCTGGTAGAAGCTTTTCACCCCGCAATGCTTGCAGAAAAGATGATCCGCTTGCTTGCTGCCAAATTTATAACTGGTGAGATCATCTGTGCCTTGGAGCAATTCAAACCGATCATGCGGTATGAACAGATGCAAAAAGCCAGTGCGCGCGCAGATGGAGCAATTGCAATCCAGCATCTCCGGACGTTCGTCGGCCTTGGCGTTGAAACGAACGGCTCCGCAATGACAGCCCCCGGTCACTTCGATCATGGCTGGACTTGCGTCGTGTGAATATCAATGCGATTTTCCAACGTCCGGTGCACTGGGCATTTTTCAGCAATTTCTAGAAGCTTCTGACGCTGTTCGTCCGATAAGTCGCCGTGCAAACTAATCGAGCGGTCAATAACGTCGATCCGGTTATCGTCATTGTTGCAAGTGCTGCAATCT
>CALKXT010000079.1 GCA_938003685.1 uncultured Sulfitobacter sp.
TTGTTGTTGGACGAGTTGATCCAAACCGAAGCTGACGTGATCCATGCCATACATACCGATGCCTGTGATGGCATTGGCCTAAAAATCTCAAAACAAGGTGGGCTGACCCCAGCGCGCCGCCAACGTGACATTGCCGTTGCAGCAGGGTTGGTGATAAGCGTGCAAGATACGGTTGGATCAGACATCGCTTTTGCTGCATTGCTGCACATGGCGCAATCTGTGCCGCGTCACTTGCTGCGCTGCGCCTTGGATACCCGCGCAATGGTAAGCCTGACCACCGCTGATTTCGACGCTCCAATCCAAAACGGTGGGGTCCAAGCGCCTAACGTCGCTGGTTTGGGCGTGACACCTCATGTAAAGATGATGGGATCACCCCTTGCTGTTTATACTTCCTAAAGAGGATTCTGATCATGACCCGCCCCCAAGCCATACCAACCCAGACGATTGATGATGCCCGCGTCCGAGTGACCCGATTTGATTTTGCCCCCGGTGCAGAAACCGGCTGGCATGAACACGGCATGGATTATGTGATTGTGACCCTTACAGATTGCACCATGTTGCTTGAGGAACCGGGTGGCACATCGCGCACCGTGCAGATTGACGCAGGTACATCATACCGCCGTGAACAGGGGATCAACCACAACGTGATCAATGGTGGCGACGCGGTGATGTCCTTTGTTGAGGTCGAACTTAAATAGCGACCCCAAGGGGTTGGCAGGTGGCTTTTGTCCCGCTAGCTTGCCTGCCAAGCGCGCCTGCCACTGGCGTGCACCAAGGGAGAGAAATCAATGACCAAATATTTGAGCGGCGCAGCTGTCTGCGCCCTAAGCTTTGCGTTTGTCACCGAAGCGGCGGCAACCGAATGGAATGTATCTGTCTGGGGTAAACGCCGCGCGTTTACCGAGCATGTTGAAAAGATCGCGGAATTGGTGTCCGAGAAGACGGGCGGCGAATTCACCATGAACATCAGCTATGGTGGTCTGTCCAAGAACCGCGAGAACCTTGATGGTATTTCCATCGGTGCGTTTGAAATGGCGCAATTCTGTGCGGGCTACCACGCTGATAAGAACCGCGCGATCACCGTTCTGGAACTGCCGTTCTTGGGCGTTGCCAATCTGAAAGAAGAAGTCGCCGTCAGCCGCGCCGTTTATGCGCACCCTGCCGTTGCCAAGGAAATGCAGCAGTGGAACGCAAAGATGCTGATGACCTCACCGATGCCGCAGTACAACCTTGTGGGCACAGGCGAACCCCGCGACACATTGGCGAAAATGGAAGGCATGCGTGTACGTGCCACAGGCGGTTTGGGCAAAGCCTTTGAAACCGTTGGTGCGGTCCCAACATCCGTGACAGCAACCGAAGCCTACAACGCGATGGAATCTGGCGTTGTAGATACGGTCGCCTTTGCCCAGCACGCACACCTTAGCTTTGGCACAATCAACAAGGCCGATTGGTGGACAGAAAACCTAAACCCCGGCACGGTGAACTGCCCGGTTGTGGTGAATATCGATGCCTATGAAACGCTCTCAGACGCTGAACGTGCCGCATTGGACAGCTCAGTTGACGAAGCGCTGGATCACTACCTTGCCAACTACGGCGAGCTGTTGAAAAAGTGGGACGGCATCTTGGAGGAAAAGGGCGTGGCTAAAGTGTCATTCTCTGATGAAACCATTGCTGAATTCAAAGCCAAAGCTGCTGATCCAGCCCGCGAAGAGTGGATCAAAAACATGGAAGCCCAAGGCATCCCGGGTCAGGAACTCTATGACCTTGTGATCTCAACCTTGGAAAAAGAACGCGCGTCTAACTAAGCGTTTTTAGACGGGCCGTGCCAGATTTGGCGCGGCCCGATTTCATTTATGATAAAGGAGCCGCATCCATGGCCGGATCATCCGCCGTGCTGGAAGACGACAGCTTGCTGAGCCGTCTGGACAGGCACCTTCTGAAACTCGAAACATTTTTCGCCCTGATCTCTGGTATCGCCGTCTTTATGCTGATGGTACTGGCCGTGTGGTCCGTGGGCGGGCGCAAATTCTTTGCTTCTCCTCTTGCCGGATATGTCGATTGGATTGAGGCCGCGATGCCGTTTATCGCGATAATGGGCATCGCCTATACCCAACGCAACGGCGGCCATGTGCGCATGGATATCCTGATCGGCCAACTCAAAGGCCGCGCGCTTTGGGCGGCTGAACTGCTGTCGGTTGTGCTGATCCTGTGTGTCATGCTGGCGCTGATCTGGGGATCATGGGCGCATTTTGACCGCAGCTTTGATTTCGCCGCCCCGATGTGGAGCCGGGACAGTTCCATCGACATTGGCATTCCGATTTGGCCGTCAAAACTGGTTGTGCCAGTGGCGTTTTCCGTCATCGCATTGCGGTTATGTTTGCAAGTCTGGGGCTATGGGCGTGCGATGATCTTGGGTCTTGAAAGCCCAATAGCCGTGCCGCTGGTGCAATCTGCCGCTGAACAAGCAATGGCTGAGGCCGAACATTTAGACGGGCGGGACTGATGGAACCTATTGAAATCGGATTGTGGGTTTCGGCTGGCATGTTGTTGATGGTGATCTTGGGCATGCGCGTGGCCTTTGCCGCTGCGATGGCTGGATTGATCGGGCTGATCTGGATATTCTGGGCCAAGAAAGGCATGGAATGGGACCAGTTGGGTTGGGCGCTGACCGTGGCGATCAAGACCGCAGGACAGGTGCCACATTCCAAGGTATCAAGCCAGACATTGTCATTGATCCCGACCTTTATCCTCATCGGTTTTCTTGCTTATTACGCGGGCCTCACCCGCGCCTTGTTTGAGGCCTGCAAGCGTTGGTTCGCATGGGTGCCGGGTGGATTGGCGGTATCAACCGTCTTTGCCACCGCAGGGTTTGCGGCTGTATCTGGGGCATCTGTGGCGACTGCGGCGGTGTTTGCGCGCATCGCAATCCCCGAGATGATCAAAATTGGCTATAACAAACAATTCGCGGCGGGTGTGGTGGCTGCAGGCGGCACGCTTGCGTCATTGATCCCACCCTCAGCGATCCTTGTGATCTATGCGATTATCGTTGAACAAGACGTGGGTAAACTGTTGCTGGCTGGCTTTATCCCCGGAGCATTTTCTGCCGTCGTCTATGCCATCCTGATCATCGGCATTGCGATGATTTGGAAGAACGTCGGCCCTCCTGTCACTGGGTTCACATGGGGTCAACGCTTTGCCTCACTGCCCGCAGCGCTGCCTATCGTTTTGGTTGTCGTGATCATCATCTTCTTTGTCTACAACCCGTTTGGCGATGCATGGGGCACCCCCACAGAAGGCGGGGCAGTTGGCGCGTTCATTGTGTTCTGCATGGCGGTTTTTCGCGGCATGCGCTGGGCTGAACTGAAAGACGCACTGCTGGAAACCGCCAAGCTGACGGTGATGATATTCACCATCATCTGGGGTGTGCTGATCTATGTGCGGTTCCTCGGTTTTGCGGACCTTCCAAGCGCGTTTGCCGATTGGATTTCATCGCTCGAAACCTCACCAATGATCATCCTGATTTGCATCCTGCTGGCCTATGCCGTGTTGGGCATGTTCATGGATGCAATCGGGATGCTTCTGCTCACCTTGCCTGTGGTCTATCCGGCGGTCATGGCCCTGAATGGGGGCGAATACGTCAGTGCTGCGGACAGCGCATTTGGCATGTCCGGCCCGATGTGCGCGATCTGGTTTGGGATTTTGGTGGTCAAAATGGCGGAATTTTGTTTGATCACACCGCCCATTGGCCTCAATTGCTTTGTTGTGGCGGGTGTTCATCCTGACCTGAGCGTCCAGGACGTGTTTAAAGGCGTGACACCGTTCTTTATCGCGGATGGTATCACCATTGCACTGCTCGTCGCCTTTCCGGGCATTGTGCTGTGGCTGCCGTCATTGGCAGGATAACCTTTCAGGCGGCCCGTATTTTAGGAGCTGCCTGAATGTTTCCCGTTCTCTAAAGCATCTGACAGAGGCACAAAGCACTCGTTAAGCGTGTTTTGTAATTTATTGGTTTCAGTGTATTAATCTACCATCTTATTTTTTAGTGCCGAATTTTCGGCAAATTTGCATCAAATTGAAGGAAATATGACATGCCAAGTTTTGTGGTTACGGGAACATCATCCGTTCAGCAGACCCTCGTGAACGGCGAATATGGCTATATTGCCTCCGATGGTGAATTGGTGGTGGTTAATCAGGATGCGGTCATCGGCAGTGGCAGCGTCCAGATGGCCGTATTGGGAAACCTGACATCGATTGGCGATTTCCAGGCCTTTGATTTTGACGGCGTGGATCTGGATATGGTCGTGGGCGCCTCGGGGTCGGTATTTGCAATCAGCGACAACGCACTTGATCTGGTTGCAAGTTCGCGGATCGAAATAACCAACCTTGGGGCCATCAACGCAGATGGGATCGCGATCTCGGCTATGACGTCAGACACCGGGACAGCAATGAACATATTCAACGCAGGCACCCTGAACGGGTCTACCGCGATTTCGGCGAGCAGTGGTACCGGAACACTGATCATGACCAACACGGGGTCGATGTTCACAAACGGAACAACAATTTCCGTTTCATCATCAACCGGGCCAACAGTGCTGAACAACAGCGGTACGATAGAAAGCTTTGGCAGTTTCGCCGTCTTCTTTTCCGCAGGTAACGATAGGCTTTTCAACACTGGCACCATTATCGGTAATGTTTTGCTGGGCGTTGGGAATGATCTTTATGATGGCACCGCCGGTTTTATCGCAGGTAGAGTCGATGGGTCGACAGGGAATGACACGATCATCGGGGGCGAGTTTGCCGAAACATTCAGAGGTGGCAATGATGAAGACACGATCGTCGCTGGCGGTGGCAATGACACCATCGAAGGCACTGATTTTGACAGCGCCAATGACGTTTACGACGGTGGCGATGGCATTGACACGATTGAATTAAATGCGGATGGCAATGACGTGACCGTAGACTTAGCTGCTGGCATCGCAAGCGGTGGTCTGTTTGGGGTCGACACGTTGATCTCCATCGAAAATGCGGTGACGGGAAACGGGAATGACCTTCTCATTGGTAATGATGAGGATAACTATCTATATGGCGGCGCCAACAATGACACGTTGATCGGCGGGCGCGGTGCTGACAGGCTTGACGGCGGTCAGGGCATCGACACGGCGGATTATTCCGACGCAGATGCTGCGGTGTTGTTGTTCCTTGATGGTCGCGCGAATTGGGGCGATGCACGTGGGGATGTGTTGGCCAACATTGAAAACCTGATTGGCTCCGATTACGCAGACACGCTTGTGGGCAATGATGATGCGAATATGATCGAAGGTGGCGCAGGTGCGGATACAATCTTTGCCCTTGATGGCAATGATACCATCGACGGCGGTGCTGGTTCTGATCTCTTGTATGGCCAAGACGGCGATGATGTCCTGATGGGCAGCGGCAGCCCGGACGTTCTGGACGGCGGTGCGAACATTGACACGGCGGATTATTCCAATGCGACCTCCAGCGTGGGCCTGCGCCTGAATGGGTTGGCCAACTTTGGCTTTGCCACAGGTGATACGTTCGTCAATATCGAAAACCTGACAGGCAGTGACTTTGGTGATGTTCTGGTAGGCAGTGAAATTGGTCAGGTGTTGAACGGTGGCGATGGAGGTGATTCAATCTTTGCCCAAGGCGGTAATGACACGGTGATCGGTGGCGATGGCAACGACAACCTGCTGGGGCAGGGCGGCAACGACGTGTTTGTGTTCGAAGATGGCTTTGGCAATGACACGATTGGCGACTTTGATGCGGCTAACGGGGACGAGGATATTGATCTGTCAGGCCTGTCCACGATCACTGACTTTGCTCAATTGCAGGCGGGTGGACGTATGACGCAAGTCGGC
>CALKXT010000080.1 GCA_938003685.1 uncultured Sulfitobacter sp.
GGGCCATGACGATGTCCTCTCAATTGGTCCTACACCGGGGCGGTGCGATTCTATGACCATAGATAGGAACCAATCGGTTCACTTAAAAGACACGTTCTCTTGAGGTTTGTGTGATTGGGTGTAGCAGAGGTCGTGTTTTGCTTCATACGGAGCCGACTGCCCCTGTTAGCAAAAGGAGTGATTTCAGAACAACGACGGCGCTTCGCTTCGCCCGCGGTCTGACACTGTCCTTGGGTTGGAGTGCGCATATATAATGCAAACCTGCCTAACTTGGTGGGATTGTCTTTACGAACTCCCAAATCGCCTTGGCTACGGATTGTACGCCCTCGTTCTGCGCAGCAGTGGTTGTTACGAATAATCCAATTCCTGCTTTGGTGCCTGTAGTTCCAAGCGCCTTTGCTGACTCTCTCAACGCGATGTCGGCCAGCGACCCACAATAAGCGGTTATTCGGATCGAAATACCCCAAAGCTCCTTTGCAATTACATTTAGTTTTGAAATCTCGGGTTCAGGTTTGGCAATCTCGTCCTCAAGGGTTTCAAGTTGATCCCAGATGAGAGTGACCTCCCTCGTTAAGCCCCTTTGTCCATCAATGATCGCTTCGGGTGGAGGGTTGTTGTGAAGGCGGTGTGGAGGTCCCTCAATCGGGACTGCCTGCTTCAAGGCTTCTTTTAAATTGGCGACTTCGTGTTCGAGCGTGTGGCGGGTTCTGATGGTTTCAATGATTGTGGAGATATGTTTAGGCCCTTTGTCCCATTCATTGTCAGGAATGAGGGCAACTTCGCGTTGCAACTTCCAATCCATGGAGTTGCCAGCAAGGAAACCTTGATACCATTCATTCCAGAATTCCCAAATCGACCCGTCCGGCGTCTCATTTTCAAACACCTTTAATGTTGTCAAAAATGGAGAAGGTATGAGTTCTTGGTGTGGCCACAATGGTTCAGAAAAAACTGAGTGAAGGCCACCTTGAGCTATTTTTTCACAGTCTTCGTTGAGAGCTTTTGTCAAATTGCGGCGATAATTTTCCAAGAGTGAACGAAACTTTTTTGTTTTTGGTCTTAGATTAATATGTTGAGCAGTTATATCCCGAAGTGTGTCGAAGCCGTCAGCAAGGCAAAGCTCAATTTCTCGCGCAGTGTTACGTTCAGGCAAATTTTTGTTGAATACGGCACGTGATGCTTCTCTGATCGTGATTGCTGCATTTGATACAGCACCATTTTCAATGTTTTGATTGCCTTTTGAAACCCAACTCGAATTATTCTTCGATGGGACTTCCTCGAACAGACCAACCGCCGCGACTAATAGAGACCGACAATGCTTGAGGCGTACGGCCTCATCTTGAGTTTGGAAGATAGTCGGTAAACATCGAAATGCCTGCCGCAGTCCAACACCCAACTGCACATCTTCCTCGCACTCATCGCGAACCCAATCAATGAATAGGCTGACGCTTTCAGTCGTGCGCACTTTTGATACTTCATCATCCACCTTGACCAGCCCCTCAAACCGCACCATATCCTCAAGCTATGACACCACTTTCACACATCCGCAATTTCTCCATCGTGGCTCACATTGACCACGGTAAATCCACTCTTGCTGACCGCTTGATCCAGTCGACCCACACGGTGGCCGACCGGGACATGAAGGAGCAGATGCTCGATTCCATGGACATTGAGCGTGAGCGCGGCATCACTATCAAAGCCCAAACCGTGCGGATCAATTACACCGCGGACAATGGCGAGGAGTATGTCCTCAACCTGATCGATACCCCCGGTCACGTCGATTTCGCCTACGAGGTCAGCCGCTCCATGCGCGCCGTTGAAGGGTCGCTGTTGGTTGTCGACAGCACTCAAGGCGTTGAGGCGCAGACGTTGGCGAATGTATACCATGCGCTGGATGCGGATCACGAGATTGTCCCGGTGCTGAACAAGATCGACCTGCCCGCGTCCGAATGTGACCGCGTGGCAGAACAGATCGAAGACGTGATCGGCATTGATGCGTCCGAGGCGATCCGTGTGTCGGCCAAGACGGGTGTTGGTATCCATGAAACTTTGGAAGCTGTGGTGCACAAATTACCCGCGCCCATAGGCACGCTTGATGCACCTTTGAAAGCGATGTTGGTGGATTCGTGGTACGACAGCTATCTGGGCGTGATCGTTCTGGTCCGCATCATCGATGGTCAGCTGAAAAAAGGCGACCGCGTAAGGATGATGCAGAACGGATCAACGCACCTTGTCGACCGGATTGGCGTGTTCCGTCCTGCGATGACTGAAATTGACGTGCTTGGCCCCGGCGAAATGGGTTTCCTGACCGCATCAATCAAACAGGTCCGCGATACGCGCGTCGGCGATACCATCACGCACGAAAAGAAGGGCTGCGACGTTGCATTACCCGGCTTTAAACCCGCGCAACCCGTGGTGTTCTGTGGCTTGTTCCCTGTGGACGCTGCTGAATTTGAGGACCTGCGTGATTCAATCGAAAAGCTCGCGCTGAATGACGCCTCGTTCAGCTTTGAAATGGAAACCTCTGCCGCGCTTGGGTTTGGTTTCCGCTGTGGTTTCCTTGGCTTGCTGCACCTCGAAGTGATCCGCGACCGGATTGAGCGTGAATATGACATCAACCTGATCACGACCGCGCCCTCCGTTATCTATGACATCCACATGAAGGACGGCACAGTTACGCAATTGCACAACCCTGCTGACATGCCGGACCTGACCTTTGTTGAACACATCGAAGAACCGCGCATTAAGGCGACAATTCTGGTGCCTGATGATTACCTCGGTGTGGTTCTCAAGCTGTGTCAGGACCGTCGCGGTATCCAGATGGACCTGACCTATGCGGGTTCGCGCGCGATGGTTGTTTATGATCTACCGCTCAACGAAGTGGTGTTTGATTTTTATGATAGACTGAAAAGCGTTACCAAAGGGTATGCGTCGTTCGATTACCAAATGATCGGCTATCGCACCGACCAATTGGTGAAGATGTCGATTTTGGTGAACGACGAACCTGTTGATGCGTTAAGCACGATGGTCCACCGTGACCGCGCCGAAATGCGGGGCCGCGCGATGGTCGAAAAGCTAAAAGACCTGATTCCTCGCCACATGTTCAAAATCCCAATCCAAGCAGCGATTGGTGGCAAAGTGATTGCGCGCGAGACATTGTCCGCGATGCGCAAAGACGTGACGGCGAAATGTTACGGTGGCGACGCTACGCGTAAGAAGAAGCTGCTGGAAAAGCAGAAAGCCGGTAAGAAGAAGATGCGCCAGTTTGGTAAGGTGGATATTCCACAGGAAGCGTTTATAAGTGCATTAAAAATGGATAGCTAACGAAAAGGTGAATGGCTTTCTATGTTTCCTTTGCAAGTAATAATTGATTTCCTACAGGTTGTCGGTGGCCTAGTTGTTATTGGTGGTGTTCTAGACGCCCTTACGAAAGGGTATCGACGTACAGAATTAACTGCAGCGTCTCCGGCGTCTTATCGTAAGACACTTGAGTTAGTCTATCAGTCGACCTTTGTAAGGTTTTTTGATGATAGTCCCATTTCTAGGCGGTATATTCTTCGAAGCTCTGCTCTAGCAACGCTTTCGCTCATTATATCTATATGGTTAGTATGTTTTGTCTGGAATTCCGTGAGGTATGAAGCAATAATTCCAAATCCATTTTTCGGGGTGGTTCTATTTGCTGGCTATCTTTTTATGGCGTGGCTATCTTTAAGCCAGACTCGACTATTTGCTGGCGAAGCATTGGAAGCAAAATATTCCGTTAGTAGATTTATCTATCTAATTTCAGATGTTATAGTTTCAACTAATCTATTTCTATACCTATACGCAGGCGTAGTTGCGGTAGCGTTTGTTAGCCTCAGTCTGTTTGTGCTCATGCCAGAATCTAGGAACTCCGATACTAAGATTGTAGCGCAAGTTGAGAAAATTCTTGTAAGCCGATCTAGTCAATACTTAAATGATGGTGGAGATAATTCGCACTATCGGTACTCTATTTTAGTAAGAATGAAAAAAGATGGTACATTCGAAACAGCCAATGCTGGAAATCAAACTAGATTTCTAATTCATTCGAGCAGTGCTACTTTTGATCCGGATGTGCTCGTTCCTGATGAGGTATCATCAATCACAAATCCATCCTACTTTGTTCAGACTAGTGAAGCTAATAATCTTGAATTACTTTCCAAGAAAGGCTGGTCGGAGATCGTAGGTCTTCAGGATAGATCTTCGTACGAAATGACTCTTGATGTCGAACCTCAAAGTTACCTGGACATGATAGGTGTTTACAGATCTGCATTCAATGAAATTGATGCACTAGAAGATCAGTTATTTAACATTAATGAGGAAATAGCAATCCCAGCTAAAAGCACTTTCAATTTGAAAGCTGGCTTTACACCGTGGAACCAACAACTTCTTTGTTATCATAGAGGTACTGATATTATTACTAGCCTACTACCAGGCGAAAGAAATGTGGACTGCTACGACGATGTATTTGTCGTTGTCGGCCAGAGATTCAATCATAGATTATATCTTCATCATAGCATCGCTGACGATATCGACTTCTTTATCTTGCTTTCTCCTATATTTTTGGGGACCATGTTGCCGAGCATGATATTCTATTTCTCTGTTCTATCGGCGTTTATCCTTCGTGCAGGGCACGCATTTGCTTCTCGAAATAGACTAGTGGGTGTGATATACGAAACAGCTCCTTTCAGCGCCTCAGGAATGCTTTTAGCGTTTTTTGTCTGGTTCTTCCTTGCGATATAAGTTCTTAAGTAGCTCCACCCTTTGCATCACACCTGAAGTGCTGCTGAACGCAACCTCCGTTCCCTGTGGTCCTGAAAAGAAACCTGTTACATCTGCGATAATCTGTTCGGTAATCCAAACTCTGATTACTTTGCGCACCGCCAGCCCCCAACTTGACCCAAATCAAAGCCGCACCCCCACACCTCCTGCTATCTATCCTTTCAACACCACCACCTCGAAAGGACCGACCCGATGTTCCGCCTCGCCTCAATGCTCTATTCCATCATCGCCACCTCCCTCGCGGGGGCGGGCGTGATCGCCGTTCTTACCGCTGGATATGACACGCTGATCCCCATTCTGGTCGCGGCGGGCATTGGTGCGATCATTGCGATACCTGTCGCCGATTTGATCGCGCGCGAAATCACCCGGCAGTAGCCTTGCGTCGCACAGCCAATCGGGTAGAGGTGCGCCCATGACATGCCCCCTTTGCACCGCGTCCGACACACCACTGATCACCACGGCCGTTCCCGGCGGTCCTGTTGACGCATCCGCCGACATCTGCGGTATATGTGCCGATCAACTGGACAACCCTAGCCCCGATCATTTCCGCGCCCTTGCCAGCACCATGTGGTCCGAGGATCCGGCGATCCAAGTGCTTGCCGCGCGCACGTTATCCAAGATAGCAGAGCCGTGGGCAACTGACCTTGCCGACCAACTGTACCTAGATGACGACACCCGCGCGTGGGCAGATAATGTGCCTGAGCAAACCGATCACAAGGACAGCAACGGTCAACCGCTGAGCAACGGTGATACGGTTGTGTTGATCAAAGACTTGCCCGTCAAAGGCGGCGGGTTCACGGCCAAGCGCGGTACGGCGGTGCATAAGATCAGTCTTGTGCATGACAATCCCGCCCACATTGAAGGGCGTGTTGAAGGCCAGCGGATCGTTATCCTGACCGAGTTTGTTAAGAAACGCTAACTACCAATCAATGCGGATATGTGACAAGGCTTAGGGCAATGCGATCCTCAGATCACAGGTCACTGCACCGCTTTCCAAGAGCGTTGACAGGCACGCTTGCGTGAAGTTCCAAATGGCATCGTCATGCACAAGATGATGCGTAAGAAAGCCGAATGGTTCTGTGGCATCCGTACGCCCCTCGCGACGATCCACCAAGAGTTGCACCAAGGTTGAAATTTGTATCTCGGGCGCAACCAATCCCCCGCCAGCCTTCCAATGGATCGGATCAACATGTGTGTTGATCTGCATAAGGCCCGGCGCGGCAATGCGTGTGTGGCGAGGGGTATATGTGGACAGCGCCGTATATCCTTGGGATGCAAGGTGCGGGATCAGCATGGCGTCTATTCGGTTCCATGGTGGCACGAACATCGGCAACAGGGTTTCCCCGAACAGACCTTTCAAATGATCTAAACCCGCAGCAGTTTCCACCAAAGCATTTGATCGAGGTTGCCCAAACTCAGCTTTCTTTTGCCCTTGTGGCGCATGGTTTTCATGTGACCAGCCATGCACAATAGGTACTGCCCATGGTGTTTGCCTACATGCTGCGACTAGGGATTCTTGTGCTGGTTTTGGAATCACGGCCACATGCACAGGCAGGGACATATGGGCCGCCAGTCCGATTAGCCTTTGGAATGCTTTTGTATCTGCAATCGCGTCATCGTCACGCCACCACAGCGGCAAGGTGTGACCTTCATCGCACCAAATGGCGAGCTCACTTTTGAGAGGAGACCAGTCAATGCTCATACCATGTTCTCACGTAGGCGTGCGGTGATTTCAACTGTGCGGACGGCACCATCAAATCCATCCTGTCGCGGTGTACGACGTGGCTCTGTTGTCACGTCGGATAATACGGCGAGCAGTCGGTCAGGTGTCATTTCTGCACTGCGCAACACTTGGATACCGGGCAATTTACCAAGCGCATCAGCCCGCAACCCTTGTTCAACTTCATTGCCTGCATCAAACGGGATGAACACCGCAGGGCAGCCAGTTTGCAGGATGTCGAGCGCGGTGTTGTAGCCACACATGGAAATGGATGCGGTTGCGTGGTGCAACATTTGGCGAAAATCTGGTCGGGCGGCTTCTATGATGACGTTTGAGGGCGCACCAATTGCGAGGTCTTTGATACGAGGTTTCGCATCTGACCCACCAACAAGAATACGCCACCTGCAGTTTTGGTCGAAGCTGGCCGCCTGTATCGCCGCGGCAAAGATATGTGCACCTACATCGCCGCCACCTGCACTGACAATCACTTCGTCTGTTCCAGTAGCGTTAGGGTGCCGCTGCGGCGCTGGGGGGGCGACAAAACCAGTGTAGTGCAATTTGCCCGCCAGCGTGTCTGATACAGGCCAACTCAGCTCAAGCGGGGACACATCGCAGTCAGAATGAACCAGCACAGCATCGTAATATTGTTCAATCAAGGCATCAGCGAGGGTCGCCTTTGCGGGTTTTGAAGGCGGAGCGAGGATGTCACGGATCGAGGCAGAGATAAGTGGTCGATCTGGCATACTGTGGGCTGCTTGTAGCAAAGCCTCAAATTCATTGCGCAAAATACGGCGCCCAAAAGGGAATAGCTCTGTGATTAAAATGTCAGGGGGCTCTGATGCAATGTGATCCAGTAGGTGTTTGATGCGCGAAGCCCTCAATGCGTCTGATACGGGCGCGCCAGCATCATCAAGCAAGTCCGTGAAATTCACGCCATCTGAGCGAACGGGGGGCAGTTGCAGTATTGGTACATGGCCTTGATCAAGTTGCGATGCAGGCATGCCACCAGAAGCAACTGTGACAGTGTGACCAGCGGCCTTGAAACCGCTGGCAAGCGTCAGAGCGCGGGCCAAGTGCCCGGTGCCCAGCAGATGCGTGACCACGATCATCACCTTCATGGCGCGACCTTTATCAGGCGGGTGGGTTCAGGCTCAGCACGCCACCCGTCAGCCCCGATATTCAAGACGAACAGCCGATTTCGTTTGATTTGAAACGGCGCTGTTCCTTCAAATCCCCATCCCGTCGCATGCGCCATCAAAACCCGCATCACGCCAATATGACAGACGGCGACACTGTCGCGTTGCAAGCTTTGCGCCCAAGGGATCAATCGCGCACGCAAGGCCGCAGGGCTTTCACCATTGGGCGGCGTGTACTCCCAGCCCCACTCCTCAATATCGCGAAAACCTGATGTGGGGTCTGGACGCAGGTCGGCACCGTGTTTGCCTTCCCAGTCACCCCAATTCATTTCAATCAATGCAGGGTCCGTTTTTGGAATGCTCCCACTGACAAGTTCTGCAGTTTCAAAGGCGCGCGACAATGGGCTAGACCACAGATCGGCCTGATTCCACGGCATCGGTAAGCGCAGTTCAGAAAGTTGTGCACGCGCATCAGGATCAAGTGCAACATCTGTGCGTCCTTGGATGCGCCCTGCGCGGTTCCAAGGGGTGTGGCCGTGGCGCAAGAGGGCTAGGCGGATCATAAGTTTACTCCTACAGCGGCCAACCCTTGACGCAATGTCTTAGCGGCAGCTGGCAAAAGATGATGTGCGCACACATGCGCGCGCGCCTGTGTGCCCAAGTATTGACGTTTTAGCGGCGCGTTGGCGAGGGCAAGTATGTGTTGAGCAAGGGCAGGGGCACCCGCATCTGGTTCAGGGTAGCGGCCTGGTGCAAGGACCTCGCGCACGCCGGGGCGGTCTTGGGCGACAACGGGTATGCCCGATGCTTGGGCCTCTAAGTAGGTTAGGCCAAACGCCTCGTTTACGCCGGGCCAAAAAAGGGCAGAGGCCGTTTGATAAGCGCGTTGTACGCCATGCGCATCCAACGCGCCCAGAAAAGCAATGTCATCACCGAAGGGACGCATGAGCATTTCAACATCTGCGCGCGCCGGTCCGTCCCCTGCGATATGCAATTTAACCATATTGCGGGGAAGTTCTGCCAATGTTTCTGCAATGATCTGATAAGAGGCAAGCTTGTCACCGCGCCGCATCATGCCCACTGACAAAAGGGGGCCGTCTAAAGTCGATGGTGCTGGCAATTCAACGCGGTCCAGAAACGGGCGTAGATGCATCAACTGCTGGCGCACTGGCGCATCACGACGCAGCGTTTCAGCGTCGCGTTCTGTTAGATAGAAAATTATATCAGCGGCATCTGCTGCGGCCTCAGCCGTTTTGGCAAATTCTGCCCATGGGCCGGTCAATCGCTTACGCGCCCGGCTTGTTTCGATTTGCAGATATGGAATGCCCAAGGCCTGCGCCACATGCGGACCAATAAGATCAGGGGCTTTGTAGTAGTTGTGATAGGTGATCCATGCCCGCCATCCTGCCGCGCGTCCTGTTGTGATCAATCGCGCGGCTTCTTGGGTCGCATCCTGTGCTAGTTCCCGCTGCACGACTGCATCACCTTTACCATCTCGGGTGCGCAATGTGCTGGCCAGCGTCACATCGCATCCGAGATAGCGCAGTGTATTCATTATTGCGCGACCCATGGCCCGGTCGCCTGATGGTACAGCGTGATTTGGGGCTTTCAGCGGCGCGTAGAAGGCCAGCTTCATCTGCTTGCCGCAGATAACATTGCCGACAATCGCCCATGCAAATGGGCAATTCCAGGTGCCATCGTGAACTCAGAGGTCAGGCGCGTATAGGCATTTTCAGCCATCGCTGGACCCAGCCCGGGGTTGTCCGAAAATTTCACCATCTCTGCGGCAAGGGCAGCGGGTGCATCGTCACTTAGGACGCCATGCGTGCCTGTCGTGATGAATTCCGGGATGGCAGATACTGGCGTGCTGAGGATCGGTAGCTTTTGACTTGCCGCTTCCATCAGTACATTCGGCAAACCATCGCGGTCGCCATCTTCGGCCACCCGCGATGGCAAAACGAACAAATCACTTGCGCGCATTGCGGCAATAACTTCGGGTTGATCGCAGGCACCACGCCATGTGATGCGATCCGCAACGCCAGCGGCCTCAGCGCGGGCGCGCATGTCGCCGTCCAGTGTGCCGCCCCCGATATGGGTCCAATGCCAATCCAGCGTTTTGGGCAATAACGCCAATGCATCAATCAGATTGTCGAAACCCTTTTTCTCAACCAACCGTCCAACGGACATCATCTTGAAAGGGCCGCTCTTGGCCCGGACTTTAAGATCCTGGGGGGCAGGGAAGCGGCCCAGATCAAGACCGTGATAGACCAAATCGACGCGGGACGGATCGTCTGCCAAGTCTTGTAGATGCTTTGCGCCAAACGCGGTGCAGGTTGCCCCGAATGCAGCACCATAGCTGACCTCGGCCAGTTTTTCGCGCAATTCCCATTCAGGGGATGTCCAGATGTCTTTTGCATGGGCTGAAAATGACCATGGCAAGCCGCGCAAGATCGCAGCGTAGCGCGCAACCGAGGATGGCGTATGCAGAAAATGCGCATAGATTCCCGCGACGTCGCTGGGCAATTCATGTGCCATCACGCATGCTTGCCCCCAACGGCGGCGGCGATTGGCGGTATCGTCGCGTTCCAGATCAGCGGTAAAGGCAGCGGCAGCAGCATCAAATCCGGGCAGGTCCACAGCCCCCCCCATGGCCTGTGCCACGCGGCGTGGATCATCGCGCAGATACTCGGGCAAGTAACGCACCTGCGCCTGCAAACGGTCATGCAGTGGATGGGTTTTTGTGTCGGTTGGGTGGCGCAAGGACCAGATGTCGAACTGCAACCCAGCTTGTTCGAGTGCAACCAATTCCTGTGCGATGAATGTCTCTGACAAACGCGGCCAGCCTTTGACCACCACGGCCAGTTTGCCAATTGTCATTTGTCTGACGCCCCGTTCATCAACGCCTGCGCGCGTTCGATCACAACTTCTAACCCATCAAGCAAACCGTTTGCGCCTGCCTCAGAAGGTTTGCCTTGGCTTGGGAGGTTGCGAATGGCGCGTATCATGGCATCGGTTGTCATGCCATCTCGGGTTTCATCCAACATCCGCACCAAACCCAATTGTTCTGCGCGGCTGGCCCTGATCCATTGCTCCAAGCGCGGCACAGTGCGTGGTACGATCACCGCGCGTTTGTCAAAAGACAGCACTTCGCAAAAGGTGTTATAGCCGCCCATGGATACGACGCCTTCTGCCCCTGCAAACAGAGATTCAATACGGCTGTCAAAACCCAAAGCTGTCACCCGGCCGTTTAACTTAGCCACTCGTTCATCAAAGGCATCGCGTACGTCACCAGATAGGAACGGTCCATAGATTAATAGTGCATTTGGAGATAGATCAGGGTCTTGTTCATAGGCCGACAACACAAGCGACACCATCGCCGCCCCGTCGCCACCGCCACCTGGCGTGATCAATACATACGGATCAGTTGGCGCGTCCCCCACATCTGTGATCTCACGGCGCAAATACCCGGTCCAATACATCCTATTGCGCAACTCATCTGACAGCGGCAAGCCTTCGGTCGGGTCATAAACATCGCGCACGCCGTACACCCACAACTCATCATATAGATGCTCTGCGGCTTGCACGGCCCCTTTGCGATCCCATTCGGCGGCAAGAACTTCGGGTTCGTCCAACACATCGCGCAGGCCCAAAACAGTGCGGGTACGACCCCGCAAACGCAGCCATTCCAACGTCGGCAACAACTCACCGCGAAATCCGGTGGGTTCCTTGTCCACGATCAGCAAATCTGGTTCGTATTGTTCAATTGCGGTCTGGATCAAACCAGCGCGCAGGGACGTTGTGTCGTCAATATCAAGGCCCAATGTTTGGCTGACATAGGTGCCATCCGTCAGCTTGGTCACCCCCGGCAAGCGGATATGGTCGACCCGTTCGGGAAAGGTAAATCGCCCTGCAACAGGCGACCCCGTCAGGATGATCGCAGATGCATTATCATCGCCTTCAGTCAGTGCTGTCGCCAATGCGCGCGAGCGGCGCAGATGACCCAAACCAAATGTATCATGGCTGTAGAACATGATCCTGCGTGATGCAGAACCCGCCCTGTAATGCCGTGTCCCTGTTTGCCCCATGTGCTTCACCTGTCTCCGATTTGGCTCAAAGTCTCAGGTCGCTGCCTGATTTGCCAAAAATCCCTTTTATATCGTATAACACCGCACCCGGTTTTCCCAAGGCGCGGATTGCGTCACTACCCATCTCAACGTATTCGCGATGCCCGACTGCCACGATGATTGCGTCATAAGTGTCTGCCTGTGGTGTTTCTACAGCCGTAACGCCATGTTGATCATGCAGCCGAATTGCGCCAACCCATGGGTCGTGAACAACCGCCTGAACAGAATAATCAGCCAGTTCAGATACAATATCAGCCACCCGGGTATTGCGCGTATCGGCACAATTTTCCTTGAACGTGTAGCCAAGGATCAGCACCTTTGCGCCCTGCACATTGATAGCACGCCCCAACATCGCTTTGATCAAAGTCTGCGCGACATGCGCGCCCATGTGATCATTGATACGCCGCCCCGCGAGGATCACTTCGGGATGATAGCCCAATTGTTCGGCCCGGTAGGTGAGGTAATAGGGGTCGACACCAATACAGTGACCGCCGACCAAACCGGGGCGGAACGGCAGGAAATTCCACTTGGTTCCTGCCGCTTCAAGCACTTCAAGCGTATCAAGGTTTAGACGTGAGAAAATAAGCGCAAATTCGTTGACCAGCGCGATGTTCAAGTCACGTTGCGTATTCTCGATCACCTTAGCGGCTTCGGCCGTCATGATTGATGAGGCGCGATGTAACCCGGCCTTGACCACGGGGGCATAAATGGCATCCACACGATCCAGTGTTTCGTCGTCCTGCGCGGCAATAATTTTGACCACATTTTCCATCGAATGCTCGGCATCACCGGGGTTCACACGTTCTGGGCTATAAGCCAGCTTGATCTGGCTGCCGGGTGTCAAACCACTGCCTGCGGCAAGGGCAGGACCACATACATCTTCGGTCACACCGGGATAAACTGTGCTTTCTAAAATCACCAAGGCACCATCCGTTAGGTGCGGTGCGATGGTGGCACAGGCCCCCAATACCGGGCCAAGATCGGGTGCCTTTGCATCCGTGATTGGCGTGGGTACAGCGATGATAAACGCAGTACATCCTGCCAAGTCAGCCGCATCATTGGTAAAACGTGCATTGCTTGTTGCGATGGATGTATCCGACACTTCGCCGTTGGGGTCATGCCCGGCTTGTAGGGCCACAACCGCGGGCGCATGCGTGTCTAGGCCGACCACATCAAATCCTACACGCGCCAATGCAACCGTCAGTGGTAGTCCGACATATCCCAAACCCAGAACGGCAATTTTATCTTTTTGCCGGTCAGTATGTGGTGAGGTATTCATCAGCGTTTCCTTGCGTTTGTGCGCGTCTTAAACTGTGTTCAGCATGATCCGCTATCGCATAAAATGGAATGGCTTGCAAAACGCTGCACGCAATGGTGATCACCACACAAAACCGTGCCTGCAATTGCAATGACCCTTTGGCTGGAATAGCGTCAATAGTGGCCGCAAAGGCCACTATGGGGTCCTATGCGCGCTTTTATTATTCTATCTGCATTTATTGTTTTCTTACTGGGACATGTGCCAAATTCTGCAAATGCGCAATTTGCGGGCAGTTTGTTTCCTGCCGGCTCAGACAGTGAAGGGACAACTGCTGCGCAAAACATCGAAGAAATTATGCGCCAAGCCAAAGAAAACGGTGTTGGTGTCGTGGTTATTGGCAGTGATGGCACTCTGCGACCTCAAGCTACCTTGCCCCCGCCCATCGCAGATGAGAACGGCGAACCGGAACATTCCACCTTGATGGTGATGCAGGACAACGCGGTTAAATTTCGCTCAGCCCTGGTTGATCGTCTGTTACAATTGCCCGATGCCTTTAATGAGGTGATTTATATCCTACGCGCGGCCAGCCCGGATGGCACTTTATGGGCCTTTGGCGAGGCACTTTTCTACAGCTTGTTGATGCTGGGTGTTGGGGCGTTGGTCGAAAAAGAAATCTATGGCAAACGCATTGTCAAAGGCCTTGTGGTGTCCCGGATCATGGAAAACCCACAAGGGTATTCCGAAAAGATGCCATTTCTGATTTTTCGGTTTGTCATGGGAGTCATCGGTATTCTTGTGTCGATGGCCGTGGCCTATGTCATCGGATTTGCAGTCTTTGGATCGCTATCTGATACGGCAATGCAATTCACGGTAACATTGATCAACGTCGGCTATTTCGCCTGCCGTCTTGTGGCGGGTCTGTGGCGTATGATCCTATCCCCATTTCTTGATCAATATCGTCTTCCGTTTTTGAATGATCATGATGCAAGGCGCTTGCATCTTTGGCTGTGGGTATTGGCGACCTTTGATATTTGCGCAATTTTGTTTGGGATTTGGATTGCGGAACTGGGCCTGAACTATGATGTCTATGCCTTCCTCGCGTCGATGTTGTCCGCGATCATCGTGCTGATGAATGTTCTGATGGTGCTGGTCAATCGCCGTGCCATTACAAATGCGCTAAGCCACGGCAGACCGCTAAACGAAAGTAGCGTGATCATTCGCCTTCTGTGCCGCGTTTGGGCCCCGGCTGTCATTCTCTATGTCTTCTTTGCGTGGTTTGAACTGACCTATGATTTGGTCTTAGCAAACCCCAGCTCTATCCCATTGATCGCAGGCGCATATGGCATCCTGATTTCGATCATCGTGGTGTATGGCGGGATCAATTACATGATCGAAAGTGGCTTTGCCCGCGCGCGTGCAATTCGCCGCATGAATACCCTTGTGCATGAAGAAGAAGCACAGGCGAACGCGCTTGAAGAAGCCCAGAGAATGATGTCGCAGGTTGATCCGGAAGAGGCCGCACGCTTGGCTGCTGAACTGGAAGACGTGCAACGCGCGGTGGCCGAGGAAGAGGCCCGCGCCGCAGTGATACCACGGCGCACCATGAACACATTTGAGGCATTGGCCCGCCGCGTTGCAGGGATTTTGGCGTTTGTCGCAGGCACCTATGCGTTCTTTTACATTTGGGACAACGACAGCGCTGAGATGGTCGAAAGCTATGCTGACAGGCTGCTCGACATCATGGTGATCATCTTTATTGGCTATGTGATATTTCACGCCTTTCGCATCTGGATTGATACGAAAATCCAAGAAGAAGTTGGGGAAGAGGAAGAGGCCGAACTGGGCGATGAAGGTGGCGGATCATCCGCAACGCGGCTTGCAACATTGTTGCCGCTGTTTCGCAACTTCACCCTGATCCTTGTGGTCGTCTCAGTCCTGTTGATCATCCTGATGGAGGTTGGCGTGAATGTTGGACCCTTATTTGCGGGTGCCGGTATCGTCGGTATCGCCATCGGTTTTGGGTCACAGGCTCTGGTGCGCGATGTGTTTGCGGGCGCATTTTTCCTGTTTGATGATGCGTTTCGCAAAGGTGAATACCTGGATGTTGGTGGCGTCAAAGGGACGGTCGAAAAAATTTCAGTACGCTCGTTTCAACTGCGCCATCACCTTGGATACCTGCACACAATTCCGTTTGGTGAATTGCAGGTCATGACCAATTTTTCGCGTGACTGGGTGATCATGAAACTGCCGTTGCGCGTGACCTATGACACAGATGTCGAACGGGTACGCAAACTGATCAAAAAACTGGGCGTTGAACTGCTTGATGATCCAGTGATCGGTGATAACTTTATCCAGCCGTTAAAATCGCAAGGCGTCATTGAGATGCAAGACAGTGCCATGATTATCCGGGTTAAGTTTATGACCAAACCGGGCGATCAGTGGTTGGTCCGCAAACGAGTGTTTGAGGAAATTAGATCTTTGTTTGAGCGCGAAGATATTCGCTTTGCGCACCGTGAAGTTACGGTGCGATTGGCCGATGGAAAAGTGGACGATCTGAACGAAGAGCAGAAAAAAGCTGTCACAGCCGCGGCGCAAGCGTCGATGGAGCAAGAGGTCGTTGATGATTCACAGGACGATGGCGACGACAGGTGATGCATTGAAAAATCATGTTATAACGCTAGTTCACAACAAATCACATTACAGGAGTTTGAAATGACACAGACACGCCGCCATTTCCTTGTCACCACAGCCGCTGCTGCGGGTGCAATTACAATCCTACCCTATGCCGCGCGCGCTGCGGCCCATGCGAGCGATATGTTTGAAACCGCTGGAGGACCGATAAAGGTACACCCTGTTGCTCACGCATCCTTTGTGATGGAAACGCCCGTTGGTACGATCTATGTCGATCCAGTAGGAGAGCCTGCGCAGTATGGCGATTTCCCTGATGCAGATCTGATCCTGATCACTCATGAACACGGCGACCACTACAATGCCGACACTCTGGCCGTACTGGCAAAAGAAAACACCCAGATCATCACCAACCCTGCAGTGTTTGGTCTGCTTGCAGAGGGTGTGAAAACCAATGCGAGTGAAGTCGCCAACGGTGAAACAGCGACGTTCAGTGATCTGAAAATTGAGGCGATCCCAGCCTACAACATTACCCAAGAGCGTAAGAACTTTCACCCACAAGGTCGCGATAACGGATATGTCCTTAATTTTGAAGGCTTCCGTGTGTATATTTCGGGTGACACCGAAGATGTGCCGGAAATGCGTAGCCTGACGGATATTGATCTGGCTTTTGTGTGTATGAACCTGCCATTCACAATGGATGCAAATGCTGCGGCCTCTGCGGTGTCAGAATTTGCGCCGACCTATGTGTATCCTTACCACTATCGTGGGCGTGACAACGGCACGCAGGATCCGGATGAATTTGCCAAGATGCTTGGTGGCGATACTGAAGTCCGCATGGGCAGTTGGTATAGCTGATCTGATTTCGGGGGCCTATTGGCACCCGACCGATCTGGGGGCGCTGCCCCCAGACCCCCGGGAATATTTAAGGCCAAAAAGACTGGGGTTTGGGTATCTAGCTTTTGTAGGGATCCAATGAGGCGCGTAGACCGTCGCCTAAGAAGTTGAAGGCCAGTACAACGACTATGATCGGCAGCATCGGGATGGCGGTCCACCAGTAGATTTCTATACTGGCAAGGTTCTGTGCGTCGTTCAGCATGACCCCCCAAGACACAGCAGGTGCGCGCAGGCCAAGGCCCAAGAACGACAGCGCTGTTTCACCTAAAATCATGGCAGGGATCGACAGTGTCGCAGAAGCGATCAGATGTGACATGAAGTTGGGTAACAGATGTCTGCGGATCACCCGACCCGGTTTTGCCCCCATCATCTCAGCGGCTTTGACGTATTCTTCTTCGCGCAGAGAGAGGAATTTTGAGCGCACTGCGCGGGCAAGGCCAGGCCAATCCAAAATCCCCAAGATGATCGAGATGATAAAGAATACGGCGACCGGCCCCCAATTTGAGGGCACCGCAGCAGAGAGCGCCAACCACAGAGGAAGTTCGGGTAGGGACCGCAAAATCTCAATCGCGCGGTTCACAATCCAATCGGTTCTACCACCGAAATACCCTGCCATTGCGCCAAAGGTGATACCCAATAGGAAGGATACTGTAATTCCGATGATACCCACGGTCAGTGACAGCTGCGCGCCATAAAGGATACGGCTGAATACATCGCGTCCCAAACGATCAGACCCCCACAGGAATATCGTCGCACCTTTGGGCGCGCATACAAGATGTGTGTCTGAAGGGATAAATCCAAAGAGATTATAGACCCGCCCTTTGCAGAAAAATTCGAGGGGCATCGGCGTGGCTTTGTCAGTGGTATAGGTCCATCGATATTGTTCTAAGTCTGCCTTGGCGGTGATCGGGTATACATAGGGGCCGACCCATGACCCTTCGTGCCACAGATTGATGCTTTGTGGTGGGGCGTACAGATATTCGGCGCTGCGTTCGTTTGGTGTGTAAGGTGCGATGAAGCCTGCGATGGGTAAGATCAAATAGCAGGTCAGCAAGAAAATTCCTGATATCAACGCCAGCTTGTGCCGCCGAAATTTGCGCCAGGTCAGCAACCATGCAGGCGCGTCCATTTCTGAACGCTCTGGTGCGCTGATGTCAGTTTCATCTGTCCACGGTTCTGGATCGACAAAACGGTTGCTGGGTTGAGTGCTCATGTGCCACGCCCGCCGTATCGAATACGTGGATCAAGCAAGACCAGCAAAAGGTCAGAGATCATCGTGCCAATCAGGGTCAGAAGGGCGACAAACATCAAAACGAAAGCGGCTAGGAACTGATCCTGCGATTTGAGTGCTGCCAACAGATAAGGCCCAATGGTTTGCAAGCCCAAGACCACCGAGACCAAGACCGACCCTGACACCATCGCAGGCAGTAGGTTACCGATGTCCGCAACAAACGGGTTAAACGCCATGCGTAGAGGGTATTTAGCCAACATTCTGCTGGGCTTCATGCCCTTGGCAATCGCGGTTTCAACGTAGGGTTTGCTTAACTCGTCTAGCATGTTCGCCCGCAGGCGTTGCATCATCGCAGCAGCGCCAGACGTGCCAATCACAAAGGTTGGGACGATCATATGCACCAGAATCGATTTAACCTTAGGCCATGACATCGGTTCGCCCTCAAAGGCAGGGGCCATCAGTCCACCAATGGGCAGGTCGAAGTATTTATGACCGTAATAAAACAGGATCAGTGCAAGCAAAAAGTTTGGTGTGGCCAATCCCAAGTAGCCCACAAAACCTGCTGTATAATCCACCCATGTTTCAGATTTGGCTGCTGCCAAAACGCCAAGCGGCAATGCGATAAGATACACGAACAACACAGCGGCAAGGTTGACTAAAACTGTGAGCCACAGCGCGTCACCAACAATTGAATCAACTGGGCGGTCAAATTCAAACGACCAGCCAAAGTCACCCTGCAATAATCCTGAAAACCCATTGGGGCCGGGGGCCATGCCAACCCAGATGAAATATTGTTCCCATAACGGACGGTCCAGTGCATATTCCGTACGCAAGAATTCGGCCTTGGCAACACCTTCGGCCTGACCTGTGGCACGCAGTTCAGCGATCTGGTTTGAAAGGTAGTCACCCGGTGGCAGGTTGATGATGATGAACACAAGGATCGACACGACCCATAGCGTGAGTAGCATCGTGATAAAGCGGTAGACCGCATATTTGATGAACATCATTGGGTCACCTGTTGGTGCGGATCGTCATAATAAAATTCGTCGATGCGATGGATGCCAAAATGTGCGCCGGGATCAAATGCCCAGATGCCTTGTTCAGGCACATTTCGCAGACGTTTTGATACAACGACGGGCTGCGGGGCCTCTGATAAAAGGCCGATACCATATTGTTGTTGTGCGTGGATGCGTAGCATCTCTTTCCAAAATATCGCGCGTGTTTTGTCATCTGTTGCATGGCTCCAGCCATCTGACATTGCCATCAATCTATTTGCCTGTGGTGAAGTTGGTGCTTCGCCCACTTCTCCGCCTGTCTGGTAATACTGTCCCCATTTGGGCCAAGCAAAGAATTCCTGATTGGTCGGGGCGAGATATTTCGGCGATGTCTCTAGTGTTGGCAGCCCATTGTCCCAGCCGAACCAAACGGCGGCCATGCTGACACCGGCATAAACCCGATTGCGCAAAATGTTGCGATCCAGTGGGCGCATGATCATCTTGATGCCAATCTCGCGCCATGTGTCCGCAACAATTGCCAGCGCATTTTCAACTTCTTGACGCTCGCCTGCGGTTTCAATCACAAACTCCATCGGACGGCCATCTGGTAGCAAACGTATGCCCGCCGGATTGCGCTTAGTAAGGCCCATTTCATCAAGCAATGCATTCGCTTTGGCCGGATAATAGATTGACCATGCATAGAGATAAGTAAGGTCATAAAAGGGGCTGGATTTTAATGCTGTCATCCCGCCTTCTTGGGCCAAACCAAAATATAGGGCCCGGTTGATCATACGTCGATCAATGCCAAGGCTGAGAGCGCGGCGAAACCGCACGTCGCGCATTACTTCGCGCCAGACCGGGTCGGCAAAGTTCAGATTGGGATAGATCGCGATTTGGCTCGCAGCACCATTGCCCCACAGCAGCGTGCGATAATTTCCGCCGTCCGCTTCGCCCTTTTTCAGGATCGAAATATCGGGAAAGTCCAAACCGCGTGCTTGCAGGTCAACTTCACCTGCATTGGCTTTGGCCGCGATCAACCCACCCCCGACAATCGTCATTTCCACGACATCAATATAGGGCAGTTGCACACCACGGGCATCGATGCGGTGATAATACGGATTACGCACAAACAACTGGCGTGAGGACCCGCGTGCACTGGCATTGATCCACGGCTGCAAGGTCGGCTGATCAGGGTTGTCGAACTTGTACATGTTATCGCGCTTGTTGTGCAGCGCAGCCCAGGTTCTGACCCGTGCTTTGCGCAGTTCTGCACCCAATGCTTCGGTCTCGGCAAATTCAATGTGGAATTGTTTAAGGTAATGCGCTGGGCGATAGATGAACGGGGGGCTGGCCTGTGCCAGCAAGGATAGAAAATTTGGGTTTGGCGTTGGCCATTCAAAGATAACTGTATGGGCATCAGGAAAAGTAACCGAGCCAATGTTGCCATCCACATACATGAATTCTGGAGGGCCAGAGGGCGTTATTTCATCATTCTTGACGACGTATTCCCACCAGTATTCAAAATCAGCAGAGGTAAACGGTGCGCCGTCAGACCATTTATGACCAGGGCGCAGATGCATCGTA
>CALKXT010000081.1 GCA_938003685.1 uncultured Sulfitobacter sp.
ACCTTGACGCCATTCGGCGTGGCGAGTGAATAAAGCTGTAAGGGATGCTTGCCGACGGGCGCGTCTTTGTCATGCGTTGCGCCCGCAATAGGGCGATTGATGCTGGCGAACTGGCCGCCGTTTTCTGCTTCCCATGTCCAGACTTGGGGGGGCGTGTAGTCAGTCATATCTGTCTCGCTTCAGTTGATGTGCTTGTTCACACCTATGGTGTCCTGAAGTGAGGGCAAGGGCCAGAGCGATCAGGGGATTGTGATAGGTGGTTTTGGAGTGGATCCCAGTTTTCGGATGAGGCTCGTTTGCCTTTGCGAACGCTCCTCAACTATCCATGCTTGAGTTCTGACATATGTCCAGTCAAACTCTTGAGGTATCTTAAGGGAGAGCCAACCGATGATGGATATTCAAACAATCCTTCTTTTTAGCGCGGCTAGCTTCGCGCTTGCCGTGACACCCGGCCCTGACATGATTTTAGTCGCAGCAAGAAGTGCGGCTCAAGGGCGATTGGCCGGATGGGTGACGCAATTTGGTGTCTCTGCGGGGTCGGCATTTCACGCGATTATTCTCGCACTTGGGCTGTCCCAATTGTTTCTGGCGATCCCCTATGCCTATGATATGGTGAGATATCTTGGCGCAATTTATCTGCTCTACCTTGCTTGGCAGGCATTTACGGCAGGCGATAGTTTTTCTTCGCAATCTTCATCTGCCAAACGGCTCTCATTGTTAACGATCTTCAGACAGGGTTTTTTCTCGAATCTCCTCAACCCAAAAGTTGCATTGTTTTACCTCGCATTGTTCCCCCAATTTCTTGATCCAGAAAAAGGTGCTGTTGCGCTACAAATCTTGGTGCTGGCGGCTATCTTTCTGATCATCGACTTCGCGGTGCATGGTGTTGTGATCTGGATAGCAGGAAGTGTGAGGTCGCTGTCCGCAAACGGCCATAGTTTTGCGAAATGGTCGCGATACTTCTTAGGGCTTGTCTTTGGTGGGCTTGCCGCAAGGTTAATCTTTGATGGGCAGAGGTGATTTGCAGACGACGAACCATGGATTACAGTCGGACCCTGTCATCCATGGTGCTATGATACCAATGGATATTAAGGCGTCACTTCGCTTGGTGGTTGGCTGGTTTCACCTTCTTCTGGACCTGTGCTGGGTTCGGTGCCTTCAACAGGTTTTAGTGGTTCTTTCGGTTCTTGGGGCGGCTTGTAATTTGGATTGGCGCCTTCAGCGGGTGAGGAATTGGTCATAAATTATCTCCTTAATATAAGTTATGGATACCATACCTGACGGTTGAAATGAACATTTTAGTCTGGGCCAGTAAATGGCGTGTTATTTCCAATGCTTGCTAATGTGTTGTTGGAAATGTTCTTGACTGTAATCCTCCAAACAAAAAAAGCCGCCCCCGAAGGAGCGGCTTAATCACGAACTGGTCAAATCTTAACCCTGACGGGCTTTGAAGCGACGCTGTGTTTTGTTGATCACGTAAACGCGGCCCTTGCGACGCACAACACGGCAATCACGGTGCCGGTTCTTGAGCGAGCGGAGCGAATTGCGAACTTTCATGTTCTTCTCCTCTTTTCATGGCGCGAACCAGCGCCGGGTTACGGGCGGCCCCAAAACGAGGGCCAATGAATCAGGTGGTGGGCGATACTGGGATCGAACCAGTGACCCCTTCGATGTCAACGAAGTGCTCTACCGCTGAGCTAATCACCCACTTATGTAGCACGAAAGCCTTTGCCCCACAAAAAATGGGGCGCGAAATCCCGCGCCGGTTCCGGTGCTATAAAAGGAGTCGCAGATATGATCAAGGGCTTTTGGCAATTGGATAATATGCGTTAAGGTGATGGCGAAAGGGACGCGCATGCCAAAGACTGCTTATGATGTACTGACGCCGGACCGCAATCGGTCCTGTGTGGTGTTTGCTTCGCCCCATTCGGGCCGGGATTATCCGTGGTCGTTTCTACGAAAAACGATTCTGGATGAGCATTTGATTCGGTCATCTGAGGACGCCTTTGTCGATCAACTATTTGATTGTGCACCACAATTTGGGGCGTCTTTCATCTGTGCCGGGGCACCACGTGCCTATGTGGATCTAAACAGATCGCCTGATGAATTGGACCCCGCGTTGATTGAAGGGGTGCGCCGTCAAGCTCACAACCCACGTGTGGCATCAGGGCTGGGCGTGATCCCACGTGTGGTGGCGAACGGCCGCGCGATTTATCGTGGTAAAATAACACGCAGCGAAGCGGATCATCGGATAGCGGCATTTTGGCAGCCCTATCATAAAAAAATGCAAGACCTGCTGGATGTAGCTCATCAACGTCACGGCCAGGCGGTGCTGATTGATTGCCATTCGATGCCGCATGAGGCGATGGATGGCGTGGCAAAATCTGGGGTGCGCAGGCCGGACGTTGTGCTGGGGGATCGTTTCGGTGCGGCCGCCGCTGGTGAAGTAGTAGATAGGGTCGAGGCGGCATTTGCATCTGCAGGGTTTATTGTGACTCGCAACACCCCATTTGCCGGTGCCTATATTACACAGGCCTATGGCCGCCCGTCGCGCGGACAACATGCAATTCAAGTCGAGATTGATCGCTCTTTGTACATGAACGAGGCACTGATCCGTCCCAATGGTAATTTTGAAACGGTGCAGAAAGCGTTGCGTCAAGTCGTTGCCGAAGTTGCAATGATCGGGCAGGGCCGTATTCCACTTGCCGCAGAATAGTATTGCCTATTGAGGTGTAATGCGCAGCATCCCAATACCGACACACAACAGGCCAAGCCCAGTGGCAATCGTGCGCATTTGGTTCCAAAATTGCCAGTCAGGCGAATAATCCTGCCAGATCGCGCGGGCCGCTTCGATGCCATCCGGCGCGCGCAGCTTTGCTAAGGCTTCATTCATTGGGACATTCACGCCCATCGTCAGCGCAACACCCAATAGTGCGACACTCAGTGTTGCCAGTCCAAACCACATCGCTGCGCTACGGTTTGATGTGGCCCACAGTGCAACCGTTGTGATGAACAACACAATAGGGGTGCCAAAGAACGCCGGTGCAAAAACCGCGTTTCGCACAGAGGCGTTCATCGCTTGCATGGCCGCAATTGCAACACGTGGGTCAGCGTCATCAAGGCCCCACATGGTTGAGCAGACCCAAGCATAGAAAAAACCAAACAGCGCTCCGGTCAAAAGCAGGCTGATCAAGCAGAGTGGGCGAATGAATAACGTCATGATGTCTCCTACAATAGCGTACACATATGTACGTCTTTACATATCCGTACTGAAGTGTACGGTTGATTGTCAAGATTTATGTGAGGCCGCCAATGAGATCTGAAAAACGTGATGCCCGTATGCGAGAGATTGAAACAGCTGCTTATGGTGTCTTGGCCCAGCATGGATATGAAGGCACCTCGATGCTGGCCGTGGCAAAGGCCGCTAAGGCATCGAATGAAACGATGTATCGCTGGTATGGTGATAAAATCGGATTGTTTGAAAGTATGGTGCGGGCCAATGCCGCCCGGGTGCAAACAGGTCTGGCCGCGATTACGGCCGAGGAATCGCAACCACTAGACGTTCTAAACCGCATTGCACCGGTTTTATTGGGAATGTTGTTGGGGGATCGGGCGATCGCGCTTAATGCCGCGGCGGCCTCTGATCCTACAGGCACCTTGGGCAAAGCCATCGTAAAGGGAGGGCGCGAAACGGTGCTGCCATTGCTTGAAAAACTCATGAGGGATGCGATCAATAATGGCTCGCTTGCGCCGCCCAAAGATGGTGACATCGCTGTATTGTTCATGCATCTACTGGTTGGGGATCAGCAAGTGCGCAGGGTGATTGGTACAATGGCGGCCCCATCTTCTCGCACGATTGAAGGGCACGCCCGCATTGCAATGGCGCAATTCATGACTTTGTGTGCAAGGCGTACCTAAGTTTTACCGCAAAGATCGTCCTTTTAGGATAGATTTGCTGCCGTACCGCGTACGGATAGCATCGGTGGCACGTTCGGCTTTGCTGCGCTTTTGTGCATCCGGATCCAATAGGTCACCTGCAAGGTCCGCACCTTCCGATGTGCTTAGGTCAGAAATGCCACAGCCAATCAAACGATAGGGACCGGGATCATTCAACTGATCAAAAAGTGCCCGCGCGTGACGATAAATACGGTCCGCTAGTTGAGTGGGGTCATGCAGGGACACACGACGGGTCAGTTGTGTGAAATCCGATCTTTTGAGTTTGAGCGTGACAATGCGCCCTGCTAAATCTTTGGCCTTGGCGCGGTCAGACACCTGTTCAGACAGCCGCCAGAGATGACCATCTAAAATCTCTGGATCAGAGGTATCATCGTTGAATGTGGTTTCTTTGCTGATGGATTTAACCGGCTCATGCGATGATACGCGCCGCCGATCTTGCCCGCGTGCCAAATGCCATAACCGCTCACCCATGCCACCAAACCGGGCGATCAAATCAATCTTTTCCCATCGCAACAGATCAGAGAAGGTGCGAATACCTGCTTTGTCCAAGGATGTTTGTGTCGCAGCACCCACACCCCAAATCATCCGAACAGGTTTATCGCGCAGAAATTCACTTGTTTCAGCCGCACCAATTACAGAAAACCCATGGGGTTTATCCAAATCCGACGCAACTTTTGCCAAAAACTTATTGTGGCTCAATCCGATGGACCCGGTCAGGCCCAATTCGTCTTTCATGCGCCGCACCAAACGCGCCAGCATCACCGCAGGTGGCGCGCCGTGCAGCCGCGCGGTGCCGCTCATGTCTAAGAACGCCTCATCTAACGAAAGCGGTTCAATGGCGGGGGTCAAATCCTCCATCATGGCGCGGATCGCGCGGGACGCTTCTACATATGCACTCATCCGGGGCTTGATTATTACGGCCTCTGGACACAACTTAAGTGCTTGAAACATAGGCATAGCTGATCTGACACCACGAATGCGCGCAACATAACAGGCCGTCGATACAACACCGCGTCGCCCGCCACCGATGATCACGGGCTTACCGTTTAAGGTTGGATCGTCCCGCTTTTCGACTGAGGCATAAAAGGCATCACAGTCCATATGCGCGATCGTGAGGTCAAAGAGTTCTGGATGTGACAACACACGAGGGCTGCCGCAGTTTGGACAGCGGCGCACAGCAGGAATTTCGGCAAGGCAATCGCGGCAAAGAGCAGCCATTTAAGACACCAGATCAAAGATAGATTGGTGGTAAGTTTAACGAAAACGCAAGGGATTGAACATGGCTGACGTACCGACCTTTGAAGGGGCAAAGCTGGCTCTGTTTCTGGGCGACCAATTGGCTGTGATCCTGCGCGATGACATGCCGGGCCTGCCATTTGCGGGGTATTGGGATTTACCGGGTGGGGGGCGAGAGGGCCAAGAAGCGCCTTTGGAATGTGCTTTGCGAGAATGTCATGAGGAGTTGGGCCTGCACGTGCCGAAAAACGCTGTGATTTGGCAGAAGCCGTTCAATGAGGGCGTGTTTACCAAATGGTTTTTCGTAGCGCGGTTGCCATTTCAAGCCCAGCACGATGTGGTTTTTGGAAATGAAGGCCAGCGATGGACATTGATGGCACCTGAAACTTTCCTTGCCCACCCAAAGGCGGTCCCAGCGTTCCAAGATCGGTTGGCTATCTATCTTGCTGAAAAGGTTGATGGTTAATTTTTAATAGAAAGCCCCCCGCTGCATAAAGCGGGGGGAGGTGACGAACATCAGGAAGTTCCAGTTCGTCGGGGAGTATCACCTATTAATAGGCTAGCACCGCAGTGCAATTTTACATAGTCAGGAATACCTGACCTAAAGGTCAAAAACCACTATGTGCTTAATTTGGTACAGTCTGTGGTTGAAGTCCACTAAATCAAAAACCTGCCAATCAGTGATTAACGACCTTGAATAGGGGCTGGTGAGAGAACTTCCCGTATTGATGGGTGTTCCGCGCTAAATCTGTGAATTCTAGAATTCCGCCACAATAGCCTGTGCGGCGGCTTTGGGATCAGTGGCTTGCCAAATGGGCCTGCCAACCACCACATGATCTGCACCCGCAGCGATTGCTTTGGCCGGGGTTGCTACTCGTTTTTGATCACCAAGAGCCGCGCCAGCGGGGCGAACGCCCGGTGTGACAATTAATTTCCCTGAGGCTTCTGACAATGCCCGAATGCCTGCGGCCTCTTGGGGCGAAGCGATCACGCCATCAGCCCCGGCATCAAAAGCACGCCCTGCGCGCGTCAGGACCAAATCAGCGATATCGCCCGCTTGAATGAGCGAGGCATCCAGATCGCCGCGATCCAATGAAGTGAGGATCGTCACGGCAAGGATTTTCATGTCCGATCCAGCGGCACCTTGTTTGGCAGCATTCACAACATGCGGGTCACCGTGAACGGTTAAGAAATCCAAGTCAAATTGCGCCAATCCACGCACCGCTGCTTCGACGGTGGCTCCAATGTCGAACAATTTCATATCTAGAAAAATACGTTTGCCATGTTCCTGTTTCAGCTCATTGGCTAACGCAAGGCCGCCACCCGTCAACATGCCAAGGCCAATCTTGTAGAAATTAACGCTCTCTCCCAACTTGTCCGCCAGTTCGAGGCCGGCAATTGCGTTGGGCACATCAAGTGCAACGATTAGGCGGTCGTCAGAAAAATTGGTATCAGACACGGGGCAGGCTCCTGCTTGGGAATTGCAAACGATCCCGCCCTACGCGCTTGGGATGATCAAGTCCATAAAAGAAAACTCGAACACTGCGTGGTGCAAGCTTCAGGCTGCGCTGCGACCATTTTGATCGGATGACTTTACCAAGCTTTCGAGCCAGCGCATTGGATCAAATGGACGGCGAGCCGCACGTTTTTGTGGCGTTGCGAATTGCATTTCAGAATAAACTCCGCCGCGAGTTTGATGGCGACGCATCGCTTGGGTTTTCAACCCTTTGGCTGCGTTCTGAAATGTCATGTTGATGGGCGCATTGATTGCACAGGCGTATTTGCGTGAAACGTCATTGTCATGGACTGTCACCAAAGCTTCAAAGCTTTGGTTGGCCGCATTGTAGATGACGTCCGTCAACTGAATTGGGCTCGTCTGCATTGTTTCAACCTCATGGTTCGTTCTTATTTTCGGGCTTTTAGCGTGCGCCCTAGGCCGTGCTATTAAACATCTTGAAAAGGCTACGTTGTTTTTGCCTCCCCTGTGGATAAAGTTAATTTCACGTATGAATTCAAACAAGTACTGCCCTATCACCTTTTCGTGGTGTAAGAGAAAATTCGCCGGGTATCTAAAGATTGTTCAGCAATACCAATTGCTTGAAGATTTTGTAGGGCTGCAACAATATTGCAAGCGGCATGTCATGGCATTATAACCAACGGCGCGTTGTTACGAAAATTTAAGACGGCTTGGACAGAATTGCACCTCTTGAAACCGTCTTATTTATCCCCAAATTAATACCGAGGCCCAAGAGGGTGTGTGCCGCTATGTGGGCGCATCCAAATACGGGCGCTTTTTATAAGGAGAGACCCATGGACCTTAGTAAGTTCACGGAAAGATCGCGTGGCTTTGTTCAAGCAGCGCAAACAATTGCAACGCGGGAAAACCACCAACGGTTGTCCCCAGAGCATATCCTCAAAGCATTACTGGATGACGATCAAGGATTGGCGAGCAATCTTATTTCTGCTGCTGGCGGTGATGCAAAGCGTGTTGTCGATGCATTGGAATTGGCAATGGGCAAGATGTCCAAAGTTACGGGTGACGCGGCGCAGGTCTATTTGGACGGTGCGACGACAAAAGTTTTGTCCGAAGCAGAGGTGTTGTCCAAAAAGGCGGGCGACAGCTTTGTTCCTGTTGAACGTATCTTGATGGCGTTGTGCATGGTCAAATCTGGTGCGAAGACGGCGCTGGACGCGGGTAAAGTCACAGCCCAGGAGTTGAATACTGCGATCAATGACATCCGCAAGGGCCGCACCGCTGATACGGCGAACGCGGAAGATGGATATGAAGCGCTGAAGAAATACAGCCTCGATCTGACCGAACGTGCGCGCGAAGGCAAGATTGACCCAATTATTGGTCGTGACGAGGAAATCCGTCGCGCCATGCAAGTGTTGAGCCGTAGAACCAAAAACAATCCAGTGCTGATTGGTGAGCCGGGCGTGGGTAAGACTGCGATTGCCGAAGGGTTGGCACTGCGGATTATCGATGGTGATGTGCCTGAATCCTTGCGCAACAAACGCCTGTTGTCTTTGGATATGGGCGCGTTGATTGCGGGTGCGAAGTATCGCGGTGAATTTGAAGAACGCCTCAAGGCCGTTCTGAGCGAGGTGACCGAAGCCGCGGGCGAAGTGATCTTGTTCATCGATGAGATGCATACGCTTGTTGGCGCGGGTGCCAGCGAAGGATCAATGGATGCGTCGAACCTGTTAAAACCTGCTTTGGCGCGAGGCGAATTGCACTGCGTGGGCGCGACGACGCTAAATGAATACCGCAAGTATGTAGAGAAAGACGCAGCCTTGGCGCGGCGTTTCCAGCCTGTGATGGTGTTGGAGCCTACGGTTGAGGACACTGTGTCTATCTTGCGCGGCATTAAAGAGAAGTACGAGTTGCACCATGGTGTGCGGATCAGTGACAGCGCTTTGGTTGCTGCGGCAACGCTGTCGCATCGCTACATCACGGATCGTTTCTTGCCAGACAAAGCCATCGACTTGATGGACGAAGCGGCAAGCCGTTTGCGCATGGAAGTCGACAGCAAACCCGAAGAGCTGGATGCGCTGGATCGTCAAATCCTGCAATTGCAGATCGAAGAGCAGGCGTTGAAAGCTGAGGATGATGCCGCGTCCAAAGACCGTCTTGAGACTTTGCAAAAGGACTTGGGCGATTTGCAGGATCGCAGTGCTGAGATGACCGCGCAGTGGCAGGCCGAACGTGACAAGCTGGCTGGTGCGCGCGACATCAAGGAAAAGCTGGACCATGCACGCGCTGAGTTGGAGATCGCGAAACGTGAAGGCGACCTCGGCAAAGCGGGTGAGCTGTCTTATGGCGTGATCCCACAGCTTGAGCGTGATTTGGAAGCCGCTGAGCAGCGTGAAGACGGTATGATGGTTGAAGAGGCTGTGCGCCCGGATCAAATCGCCTCTGTCGTTGAGCGCTGGACCGGTATTCCGGCGGGCAAAATGCTGGAAGGTGAGCGCGACAAGCTGCTGCGCATGGAAGAACAGTTGCATGGTCGTGTGATTGGTCAGGACAGTGCGGTTACGGCTGTTGCCAATGCTGTGCGCCGGGCGCGGGCAGGGCTGAACGATGAAAATCGTCCGCTTGGGTCGTTTCTTTTCCTTGGGCCAACAGGTGTGGGTAAGACAGAATTGACCAAGGCTGTAGCCGAGTTTCTGTTTGATGATGACAACGCCATGGTGCGTATCGATATGTCCGAGTTCATGGAAAAACACGCTGTGGCACGTTTGATTGGGGCACCTCCCGGTTATGTTGGGTACGAGGAAGGCGGCGTTTTGACCGAAGCAGTTCGGCGCAGACCCTATCAGGTGGTGCTGTTTGACGAAGTCGAAAAGGCGCACCCAGACGTATTCAACGTGTTGTTGCAGGTTTTGGATGATGGTGTTCTGACCGATGGTCAGGGTCGTACAGTCGATTTCAAACAGACATTGATCATTCTGACATCTAACTTGGGTGCGCAAGCGTTAAGCCAGTTGCCCGAGGGTGGTGACATGGCACAGGCGAAGCGCGATGTGATGGATGCGGTACGGGCGCACTTTAGGCCCGAATTTCTGAACCGCTTGGATGAAACGATTATCTTTGACCGTCTAGCCCGCGAGGACATGACGGGAATCGTAGATATCCAACTGGCGCGTTTGTTGAAACGTCTTGCAGGGCGCAAGATCGCGTTGGAGCTGGATGAGGGTGCCAAGAAGTGGTTGGCCGATGAAGGCTATGACCCGGTATTCGGGGCACGACCTCTTAAACGCGTGATCCAACGTGCGTTGCAAAACCCCTTGGCAGAGATGCTGCTGGCGGGGGATGTGCATGATGGTGATCTGATTGAGGTCTCTGCGGGTGCTGACGGATTGATCATTGGCGATCGGATCGCGGCCAGCAACAGGCCAAAGCCGGATGATGCTACCGTGCATTGATCTACGCATATTCTGAATAAGAAAACGGCCCGTCAGGAATTCTGACGGGCCGTTTTAAGATGTGATGTAACAATCAGCGTAGACGCTAAATCAATCTGGCAGGATCACTGCATCAATTACGTGAATGACGCCGTTTGTCGCTTCGATATCTGCTGTGGTCACGTTGGCATTGTCGACCATCACACCGTTGTCGAGGTCGATCATAACTGTCGTCCCTTGAACGGTTGTTGCTTCCATATCGTCCGTCAAATCCGTGGACATCACTTTGCCCGCAATCACGTGATAGGTTAAAATCGCTGCAAGTTGATCTTTATTTTCTGGTTTCAGCAGAGTTTCAACCGTACCTTCGGGCAACGCTGCAAATGCTGCATCTGTTGGGGCAAACACTGTGAACGGCCCTTCGCTCTTTAAGGTCTCCACCAAACCGGCTGCTTCAGCTGCAGCGAGCAATGTAGAGAACGATCCCGCGTCTGCGGCGGTATCGACAATGTCCTTGGCGTGACCATCTGCAAATGCAGTTGTACCCATAAGTGATGCAAAGGTCAGTGCGAGTGTCGTTGTACGTAGCATAATCATCTCCATTAACTTGGTTAAGGTAATGCCCGTGTTGGCATTGTGAGGGGTACGGCACCTTATCATGTTTGGATCACCGGGGTTTTTTGCCGATGGCGTTTGACGGAAATCGGCATTGCGCTAAGCCCGATCAAAATCGGGTTTCCACTCACAAATATGTTATCTCATTGGTGTGATCCGGTATATTTTGAGCCCCTCAAACGTCGTCACATCGGTGTGGCTTGGCTGGGTTGAGGTTCTGACAATAGAGTGTGCTGTTTGAAATGTGCCGTGAAATGCCTTGGTGTGGGGCAGGCGCGGCTCTATCTACAGATCAACACATAGTTAAGGAGTGCGATCATGGCCAACCGTTGGATCAATACGCTGAAAGACAGTGATGTCACCCCAGAGACGACGTTTCTGAACAGACGGCAAATGATAGCAGGCGCAGCAGCGGCTGGGTTGGCAAGTATCGGTGGCAGCTTGAGCGCCAAAGAAGCGTTAGAGCCGAATTCTTATGAAGATATCACACAGTACAATAATTTCTATGAGTTTGGCACTGGCAAGACCGACCCAGCCGCGAATGCGCATACGTTGGTCACCGCCCCTTGGACGGTTGAGATTGATGGTTTGGTCGACAAACCCGGTGCATATACCTTTGAGGACATTATGAAGGCGATGACCATTGAGGAACGGATTTATCGTTTCCGCTGTGTTGAGGCGTGGTCGATGGTGATCCCGTGGAACGGTTTTGAACTGGCCGATCTGTTGAACATGGCAGGCGTTCAATCAGGCGCAAAGTATGTGGCGTTTGAAACAGCGCTGCGCCCAGATGAAATGCCCGGTGTACGCTTTCCCGTTTTGGATTGGCCCTATGTCGAAGGGTTGCGGTTGGACGAGGCCATGCATCCGCTGACGATCATGGCGACAGGGATCTACGGTAAAGACATTCCAAACCAGAATGGTGCGCCGTTGCGATTGGTGGTGCCGTGGAAGTATGGCTTCAAGTCAATCAAATCAATTGTGAAGATCACCCTGACGGACAAAGAGCCTGCGACCAGTTGGAACAAGGCCAATGCGCGCGAATATGGGTTCTATAGTAATGTGAACCCCGAGGTCAGTCACCCGCGTTGGTCCCAAGCCAGCGAACGCCCTGTTGGCGGCGGTTTGTTTGCCAAGCGTATACCGACGTTGATGTTCAACGGGTATGAAGAAGAAGTTGCAGGCCTGTACACAGGCATGGACCTGAAAACAAATTTTTGAGACAGGGGGGTAGGATATAGGGATTTTATTGAAAGAAACCCCTGTACAGTTCCTTGCAAGGTAAAAGTGTCATGAGCGGTTTTGTGGATCGGATAAACAGCGGTGCCCGCAAGGTGCCGACTTGGGTGATATATCTCCTATTGGCATTGCCCATTCCCTACCTCTTTTATCTAGGGCTGACGGGCGGGCTTGGTCGCGAACCGATCAAGGCTCTAGAGCATGAATATGGCGAGTTGGCTCTCAAGCTGTTGATCGTTGGTTTAGCCATCACACCGTTGCGCCGGTATTTCGGCGTGACCCTGATCAAATTCCGTCGCGCCATTGGTGTTATGGCGTTCTTTTATGTGTTGGCGCACTTTCTGGTGTGGGCCATCTTGGATGTGCAGACCTTTGATCGCGTCTGGGACGATATCATAAAGCGCCTCTATATAACTGTCGGGATGGCGGGGTTCCTATGTTTGATCCCGCTGGTTGCAACCTCTAACAATTGGTCGGTACGCAAGTTGGGGCCAAAGTGGCGCAAGTTGCACAGGCTGACCTATCTTGCCGTCATCCTTGGCGGGGTACATTATATATGGCTGGTCAAAGGCATCCAGTTAGAGCCACTTCTATATATGGCCGTGATCTTGGGACTACTGGCGCTGCGCCTGCCTAAAAACAAACAACCGCAAGCGCGCAGAGCCTAATCTACATTCATGATATTATTGAGCGCGCTCAATAATGCTGCCTTAAAAGCTGCGGGCGCTTCAATGTGTGGGATATGTCCAACATCCTTTAGGTAGGTGACCGGACCTTGATCCAATGCACGCGCCAATACCTCGGCTTGTTCGGGCGGCGTTATCGTATCTTTGTCACCCCAAATGATCCGTACCGGCAGTGACAGGTTGGTATAGTTGATGGCGGTTCGGCTAAGCGTCTTTGTGGACGGGGCCAGTAAGGATGGCAACCATTCAGCATAAGCTGCGGTCGTCCCATTCCGACGCTGAGGCAGTCGAAGCGTATCCACCAGATCTTGGCTGGCTGCGTCCTTATTATAGAGCAAGCTACGCAGCAGGATCTTTGTCAAAAGCGGATTGGTTGCTGATGCAGAGATTGCCGTTTCGCGCAAAAGCATGGGACGGAGCAGAGGAGGGAGCTTTTTGTCCTCTGGACGATCTGCAATCCCCAATGCTCCATCTATGATGATGAAACCTGAAAAGGCAGATGGATTTTGCAGTACGGCCTCAGCTGCGGCAGCTGCGCCAAACGAATGTGCGACCATGATGGGACGCGTGTCCATCGCATTGACAAGATCAAGAATACGCACTGCCTGACGGGTTCTAGAATAGTCACCATCTGTAGCGCGCTTAGAGAAGCCAAAGGGCGGCATGTCAAAAGCGGTTACGCGAAAGCCATTGTCACCAAGCATGGCGATTTCATTTTGCCAAAAGCCAGACCAGGCAGCGGTGCCATGCGCTAACAGCACGGCCTGTCCATCAGCTGGTCCTGCGCTTTGTATATAGAGTGCGCCAGATTGCGTTTGTATGAAGCTACCGGATGCCGGTGCCCAATCCTGTGCGGACTGCGTTTCCCGCAAAGAGGCCGCAAAGCGGAAGGCGATCAGGATGAGCGCAACAATCAAGATCACTGCCACAAGGAGGCGGAACAATAGGCGAAGCATATACAAAGGCTTTCTAAGCAAGGACCGGTACTACTTGAGTGTGAATCATCTGACGGCCATCAGGCAACACCCACATCTGTGTAAACACGGGATGTTTTACGCTGTTAGGCGTTGGTCGCAGGGCGAGTCGTCAAATCACGAGCATGAATCGGTCAAATGAGTCGCCAAATTCATGCAAATGGCTGAGCAAATCAGCGATGCTTGGGGGTAAGTCTGTGGATAACACAACATGTAGAATTAACGCTGCAAAAGGTGACCCATGGTAAGAGTAATAAAGCGAAACAAAACGGGTCCATCGTGAAATTATTGATAAGCAAGTGACTGTTTTTATGTCGAAAATAGGCTTTCTCATAAAAAATGCATATTTGGTGAAAAAAGAGGTTGCGGGTTCTGTGGAGTAACACTAGAACCCCCCTTACCGGACGAGCAGAGACGCTCTGAGGGTCGCGAGACGGACTTGAAGGCGGTGGAGACACTGAGTTACGGTTCGGAAGTGAGAGAATAAAATCAGA
>CALKXT010000082.1 GCA_938003685.1 uncultured Sulfitobacter sp.
TCCACGCGCATAACTATTACGTCGAAAGCCTGTCAGGTCTTTGGGAGGTGGCGGCAACAAAGGCGCAGCAGTTGTGATAAAGTTGCGAATGGATTGAATCGCATCATCCAGGCAGGATGTCGTCAAGCGTGCGGGGGCGGTACAGTATCGTTCCAAAGCTGTGATGCAGGCACCTTGGAGAATTTCGCGGCTATAATTATCGAGCGGTTCGACGGTTTTCATGCAGGTTATGTAGTCAGGCTTTTCAAGAGAGTTTTCAGCGTAGGCAGGAATAGCTGACGGATAGGTCAGGAGCGTAAATGCAATGATCAGATTTCGCCGCATCCCCAAACCTCTCTGTGGCGTAAGGTGGGGTCAAACCCCACCTTACCATTTCAACCAACGTCTTTGTAATTGATCTCGCGCTTGTCCGTTCCGCCTTTTTCACGGCGCACCAACAGACGGTTCAGCGCGTGAATATAGGCGCGCACCGATGCGACAACCGTGTCCGTATCCGCAGACTGGCCCGTCACAATGCGCCCGTCTTCTTCCATGCGCACGGAAACGGTTGCCTGCGCATCTGTGCCTTCGGTAACAGCGTGCACTTGGTAAAGCTGCAAACGCGCGCTGTGTGACACCATTTCCTTGATACATCTGAATGAGGCATCCACCGGGCCATCACCGGTTTGTGTGGTGCTGAGTTCCGCACCATCCACAATCAACACCATATCGGCCTGTTGTGGCCCATCAGTGCCGCAGACAACGCGCATTGATTTCAGCCTGATCCGGTCTTCTTCGGGGTCGGTGCTGGTGCGCATCAAGGCGATCAGGTCGTCTTCATAGATTTCCTTTTTGCGATCTGCCAATTCCTTGAACCGCACAAACACATCCTTGAGCTGGTTATCCCCCAACTCAAATCCCAAATCTTCCAATTTGGAACGCAGCGCCGCCCGGCCAGAATGTTTGCCCATGACGATATTGGTTTCAGTCAGGCCGACATCCTCAGGGCGCATGATCTCAAATGTTTCTGCATTCTTCAGCATGCCGTCTTGGTGAATGCCGGACTCATGCGCAAAGGCGTTTTTACCAACAATTGCCTTGTTGAACTGCACTTCAAAGCCCGACACCGTTGCAACGCGGCGTGAGATGTTCATGATTTTGGTGGAATCTACACCTGTCTGGTACGGCATAATGTCGTTGCGCACCTTCATGGCCATTACGACTTCTTCCAAAGCGGTGTTGCCCGCGCGTTCGCCCAGACCATTGATGGTACATTCGATCTGACGTGCGCCTGCTTCGACAGCGGCCAATGAGTTCGCGGTCGCCATGCCCAAATCGTTGTGGCAATGCGTGGCAAAGATGATCTCATCCGCACCGGGTACTTTTTCCAGCAACATCTGGATCAAGGCCGCAGATTCGCGGGGTGCGGTATAGCCAACCGTATCTGGAATGTTGATCGTGGTGGCACCCGCCTTGATCGCGATCTCAACCGTGCGGCACAAGTAATCTTCTTCTGTACGTGTGGCATCCATCGGGGACCACTGCACATTATCACACAGATTGCGTGCATGGGTCACGGTTTCATGGATGCGATCCGCCATTTCATCCATGGTGAGGTTTGGAATGGCGCGGTGCAGCGGCGATGTGCCGATGAAGGTGTGTATACGTGGTTTGGCGGCGTGTTTCACCGCCTCCCAACACCTGTCGATGTCACCCAATTGCGCGCGGGCAAGGCCGCAGATCACACTGTTTTGACTTTGGCGGGCAATTTCGCTGACAGCTGCAAAGTCGCCTTCGGATGCAATCGGAAAACCGGCCTCAATGATATCGACGCCCATTTCATCAAGCAGGTTGGCGATTTCCAACTTTTCGGCGTGGGTCATGGTGGCACCGGGTGATTGTTCGCCATCACGCAATGTGGTGTCAAAGATCAAGACGCGGTCTTGTTTGGTATTCGTGTTCATTTGAATTCTCTCTTGTCTGCTGTGTAATCCGTGATGCGCTTGAATTCCGAAGAATGAGCCCTCTGAGCGGACGCACCGGATGGCACGCTCAGAGGCGGATTAGCAGCAGTAGGTTTGCACACAAGCCAAGCGCGCTGGTGCGCGGCAGGGTCGAAATATGGGCGTTGTGTGTCATGGCGACAGTTATAGCCGGGGTTTTGTAAATGAAAAGAGGGTGATTTAGCTTTTCTTGATTGATCCGAAACCGTGCAGCACCCCGTTGATGTGTTGAAAAGCGCCGCTAGGTTAGGGGCATGAAACAAACATTGATTATAGGTGCGTCAGGCGGCATTGGCACCGCGTTAACACTAGCTGCACAAGCGCAGGGCGATCACGTGGTCACGCTGTCACGGTCCCAAGATGGCTTTGATTTGACCGATGAGGCATCGGTAAAAGCGCATCTGGGCGCTCTTAAAGGTCAGTTTGACAGAATCATTGTGGCGACGGGTGCGTTGGAAATTGATGGCGCACAGCCAGAGAAATCGATCAAATCGATTACTCAAAAAACGATGATGGATCAGTTTACTTTGAACGCAATAGGCCCGGCATTGGTTCTGGCCCATGTCTCGGCTCTATTGCCCAAAGACCGGCGCAGTACCTTTGCCGTATTGTCGGCACGGGTTGGGTCGATTGGCGATAACCGCCTTGGTGGTTGGATCAGCTATCGCAGCGCCAAGGCGGCAGTGAACCAAATCGTTCGCACCGCCGCGATTGAACTGAGCCGCAGCCATCCGCACAGTATTTGTGTAGCACTGCATCCAGGCACCGTTGCGACGCCGTTCACGGAAAAATACTTGGGCCGTCATCCTGCGGTCGCTCCCGATGATGCGGCAAATAATCTATTATCTGTGATCGACGCGCTAACGACACAGGATACCGGCGCATTCTTTGATTGGGCGGGTAAAGCCGTACCTTGGTAGCAGGCTATTCATGCGCCTTTCGACTATCATCAGGCGCTTGTTCGCGATCAAACATCCCATAATCGCGGATCACGTGGGCAATGCGCAGGTGGTAATCTTGAAATACACCCTCGCGGCCTTTCTGTTGCGCACCCCGATGCGCGGTTAAGGTCCGCCAGTTTTTGACTGCTTCCTCATCACGAAAAAACGACAACGATAATAATTTGTCTGGATTGGCCAGACTTTGAAACCTCTCAACTGAGATGAAACCGTCAATCTGATCCAACAGCGGACGCATTTTGGTTGCGATATCGAGGTATTCCTGTTTGCGGGTGGGGTCTGTCTGCACCTCAAAAATCACAGCAATCATATGGCGTTCCCATGTGGGGCCGAGGCGAGCCTTAGGAACGTGCGGTCCTCACGCAGGATAAACTTTTCCGATTGCGCAAATTCATAGTTTTCGCGGCCCAATGGATCGTTGCGCAAGCGTTCGCGGTAGGCTTCGTATTCGGCAAGGTTAGGTATGTTGTAGATGCCGTAAGCCAGCGTCGATGATCCTTCGTGTGGCGAATAATACCCCACTAGATCAGCACCGCAGCGTGGAATGGCTTGCCCCCAGTTGCGTGCATATTGGCCAAATTCGGCATGTTTGGTGGGGTCGATTTGATAGCGGATGATACAGGTTAGCATGATAATTCCTTTTGTTGCTGTCCTGTTCTAGCGGATTGATTGCCCTCAATGCTTCGGCTACGGTCGAAGTATGAAAGAAGGTCCAGACATATCTCGTATTGCCGCGCTGATCGGTGATCCGGCACGCGCGAATATCCTTACTGCGTTGATGAGCGGTAAGGCATTGACTGCGACTGAATTAGCCGGTGAGGCAGGCGTGACGCTGCAAACCGCAAGCGCGCATTTGGGAAAGTTGGAAGCGGCAGAAATGATCCATTGTCGCAAGTCAGGCCGGCACAAATACTTTACACTGGGCGGGGACGATGTGGGGCACGCGCTTGAGGCGTTGATGGGCTTGGCCGCAGGGGCGGGGCATCTACGCACGCGAACTGGACCCAAGGACGCAGCACTGCGTGAAGCGCGGGTATGTTACAACCATCTGGCTGGCGAAAAAGGCATCGCGTTGTTTCAGGGGATGCTGTCACGTGGGTTCGTTTCTGAAACGGATGAGGACGTCATATTGACTGACACAGGCGCAAAATTCCTGATCAGTTTTGGCGTCGATCTTAAAGCGCTGAAACGCAATAAAACGCCGTTGTGCCGACCCTGTTTGGACTGGAGCGCACGGCGCACCCATTTGGCCGGGAGTGTTGGGCGCGCTTTGCTGACGCAAATGCAAGAAATGGGCTGGGCCAACCGGATTGAAGGAACAAGGGTGGTCAAATTCACGTCAAAAGGTGAAGCAGCGTTTCAACAGGAATTTGGGACCTAGATTACCCCTGCATTGCGTAGACGGTTGATGCCGTAGCGCAAATATTCGGTGCGAAACGAATGACCGCCGGGAAACAGGCAAAATTCTAGAATATCACCTTTTGCATTGGCGCGATCTTCGCATCTGAGCCTGCCTGCCGTGGAAGCTTTGGCTTGCCCGAAAGCGCCAAATTTGGCGTACATGTCCAACGCATCTGCAACCTCGCCCTGTTTGGTTTCACCAATTGTGCGACCCGTCAGCGGCACGGTGCTATCCGCGTCACCGTGAATGTGAACGATACTGGAAACGGGCGCACTGCAAGATACGGGCGGCTTAAGCCAGAACGTGCCGGACATTGGAACAAAGCCGGCATAGTTTTCAGGGTGAGAGCAGGCAAGGTTCCAAACCATCATGCCGCCAGCGCTAAATCCAGAGGCGATGATGCGGGTGCGATCAATGGCAAAGCGGTTTGAGGCGTTACCTAACACGGCATCAAAATAGGCAAATTCGGATGCGCCGGTACTGTTAAACGTGCGCGGACCATAGGGCAAATCCCAGGTGCCGTTCACGCCTTGGGCCGCGATCAGGGCAAGACCCGCGTCCGACACCATACGGCGCAAGCTGCCGTTGCGCATGACTCCATTCGCGCTGCCGCGATAACCATGTGACCAGACCAGCGCACCAACAGGTGTCGTGCCATCGTGACCGTCGGGCATTGCGATTCGATAGAAGCGATCTCCGATGATGCAGTTGGTATCCGTTCCACAGGCAAGGGCGGTTGAAACCGGAAACTGCAACAACAGAAACGTCATGATAAAGCGGATGAAATACATATGAAATCTCTTGCATGAACTGTATCAAATTACGTTCGGCGTGTTTGTACGTAAATGCAAATCAAGTCGTTGTTAGATTAACGTGCAATGTTGGCTTTCAGTTGGCGCGCTTGTGTCACTAGATTTTCCGCCTGACCTTTGCTTAACGCCACTGGTGGCACCATAACATGATGACCATAGCCACGATTGTTTGACCAATATGAAAAGCGACGCCAAGGTGTCTGCCTGTCTCGAAATCCGACCGGATCGCACAGGGCAAACCCCAAACAAAGGTTGCCCTTGTTGTCAGCGACGACATTGATCTTTTCAATCTCGTCCCAGGTTGCGGGGTCGGCATAAAACCCAGAAATACCATGTCGATCCATCCGCAAGGCGACAGGGCGCTTGATCGCGATGCCCAACATCCAAACCGCCAGCGCGCCGAATATCATCAAGCAGAGTATAGCGGTCCAAAACGCCGAGCCTAATTCCTTATCTGCCCATATGGTCAAACCTGAAAAGCTAAGTGCGCACAGTGTAAAAACCACGAAAACCCCACCAAGAAAGAAAAAACTGCTCGGGCGAATTTCGACCTTGATAACAGTATTGTCGCTCAAGACGGATCGCGCCAGCGGTTCACAATCGGATAGCGACGGTCCAGCCAAAACGCGCCTTTGGTCAGGCGGGGACCGGGGGCGGATTGAAAGCGTTTGTACTCAGAGATGTAGATCAGGTGTTCGACCTTTTTGGCGACATCCCGGTCAAATCCTGCTTCTACGCAATCGGCAATTGATCCATCCTGATCGACCAGAATATCTAGAATCGCATCCAGCACTGGGTAATCTGGCAAGCTGTCGCTGTCTTTTTGATCGTCGCGCAGTTCTGCTGTGGGGGGCTTGGTGATAATAGTCTCGGGGATCATCGTGCCTTTTGGTCCCATCATCCAGTCACGGTGGTTGGCGTTGCGCCAGCGGCAGGTTTCGAACACGCGGGTTTTGTACATATCCTTGATCGGGTTATAGCCGCCCGACATGTCACCATAGATCGTGGCATAACCCACCGCGACCTCGGATTTGTTGCCTGTGGTCAACAGCATTTCACCAAATTTGTTGGACAGCGCCATCAACAGTAGCCCACGCAATCGCGATTGTATGTTTTCTTCTGTCAGGCCCGGGTCTGTGCCTTCAAATAGTGGAGAAAGCGTATTCGTAATCGCACTACGCCCCTCTTTGATCGGGACATAATCGTAACGACAGCCAAGGGCGTTTGCGACGGCTTCGGCGTCATCCAACGAGGCTTGCGATGTGTATTCGGACGGCAACATTACGCACCGCACATTGTCGGCACCCAAAGCATCGACCGCGATGGTCGCCACAATTGCAGAATCGATACCACCAGACAGACCCAGCAGAACCTTTTTGAACCCAGTCTTGCGCATGTAGTCGCGCAGACCCATGACCATCACACGATAGTCTTGTTCCCATTCGTCGGGTTGTGGGGCAAGTTCTTGGGGAAGTACGCGCCAACCCTCAGGCCCGCGTTCCAGATCGACATGGGTGATGCAGGCTTCAAACGCGGGAAGCTGAACTGCCAAGCTGCCACCGGGGTTCAACGCGAACGATGCACCATCAAAAATCTGATCATCTTGCCCGCCAATCATGTTGAGGTAGATCAACGGCAGTCCCGTTTCGACAACACGCGCGACCATCACGTTTTGGCGCGTTTCCATTTTATTGCGGTAATAAGGCGATCCGTTCGGAACCAACAAGAATTCAGCGCCAGTTTCCTCAAGCGTTTCTGCAACATCAGGATGCCATGCGTCCTCGCATATTGGAGAACCGACGCGCGTGTTGCCCACTGAATACGGCCCGCCTAATGGTCCAGAATCAAAGATACGAACCTCATCAAAGACAGTTTCATTGGGCAGGTTGTGCTTGAGCGAGCGACTGGCGATCTTACCGTTCTTGAGGATGAGATAGGCATTATACAGCTTGGCCCCCTCGACCCACGGCGCACCGATGGCAAGCGCTGGTCCGTCCGCACAACGGATTGCCAATTGTTCGATGATTTTCTGGGTGTCGATCTGAAAGGCGTGTTTCATCACTAAATCTTGGGCGTTGTAGCCTGTGATAAACATTTCGGGCAGGGCAACCATGTCCGCACCTGCCGCCTTGCCCTGTTCCCAGGCCTCAAGCGCCAAAGCGGCGTTTCCCGCCAAATCACCCACGGTGGGGTTCAATTGGCCTAAAGTGATGCGAAAACGCTCTGACATATTGCGACCTCGTAAGCTATGTTGCGTCCGATGTAGCAGATCAAGCGGCAAGGGAAAGCCCATGCGCCCACAGGTTGTGGCAAAAACGATTGCCCCCCTTACCCGCCATGCTTTAGGCTGCTGACGAAAGGTCGCGGGGGTGCGGCAGTTCTATAGCGCCGCGTTTACCGCGCAACCAAAGCAGGACCTTACATGTTAATCCGTTCACTCATTCTATGTCTTTCTCTTTTGCCGCTGCCCGCGATGGCGCAAGATGGTCAGGTGCTGTCCAAGGAATACGATGATGGGGGCGTCTATGAGGGTACGTTTCGTGGTGGTCTCCAGCATGGGCAAGGGACGTATAAATTGCCCAACGGCTATGAGTATTCCGGCAACTGGGAAGATGGCGAAATCAAGGGTGAGGGCGTTGCGCGCTTTCCCAATGGGTCGGTCTATGAGGGCAGCTTTGCCAAGGGCAAACCAGATGGATTTGGCAAGATCACATTTGCTGATGGCGGCACCTATGAGGGTGATTGGGTAAGCGGCGCGATTATGGGCGAGGGCGTCGCTCTGTATGCCAATGGCGTGCGCTATGAAGGTGCATTTCGTAATGCCAAACATCATGGCAAAGGCGTCATGCAAAGTCCCGGTGGCTATGAATACAAAGGCGATTGGCTGGACGGTGTAAAACAGGGCATTGGCTCTATCACCTATCCCGATGGCGCGGTTTACGAAGGTCAGATTGTGGCTGGAAAACGCAGCGGGACTGGGACGCTCAAAATGCCCGATGGGTTGGTTTATGTCGGACTTTGGAAAGACGGCCAGATTGACGGGACGGGTACATTGACCCAGCCAAATGGCGATGTTTACGAAGGCGATTTGGTTGGTGGGCGTCGTGCTGGCAAAGGCAAAGTGACCTATGCCAACGGCGACATCTACGAAGGTGATTTCAAAGACGACCGTCGTGACGGACAGGGCACATTTACGGGTGCAGATGGATATGTTTACGTTGGATCATGGGTCGCTGGACAGATTGAGGGTACAGGCACGGTGACATATCCAGATGGGTCCGTCTATGTCGGGTCATTCCGCGATGATCTGTCGGATGGTGCCGGCAAGATTACCTATGTTGATGGCTCAACCTATGAAGGTGCATGGGCCGCAGGTGTGATTGATGGCAAAGGGGTCGCAACCTATGCCAACGGCGTTATCTATGACGGCGAATTCAAAAACGCGCGCAATGACGGCCAAGGCGTCATGACATACGCTGATGGTTATCGCTATGAAGGTGGCTGGAAAGATGGCCAACGTCACGGAATTGGCAAAGTTACTTATCCCGATGGCACGACCTATGAAGGCACATTTGAAAGCGGCCAGCGAGATGGCCAGGGTAAGCTGACCATGGCTAGCGGTTTTGTCTATGAGGGCGATTGGACACGTGGTGAAATCGAGGGCCAAGGTAAAGCGACCTATGCCAACGGTGATGTCTATGAGGGCACATTCAAAGCTGGCAAACGCCAAGGCGACGGCACGATGCGCTATGCCACCGGTGAAGAAGCCTCAGGCACGTGGGAAAATGGCGCACTTAACGAAGGCGGCTAAAGCATAGCGGAGGGCGTAGTGGACGCAGTTCAGGATTTTCTGTCGCAGGTATCACCCGAGCGCCGCAACACCGAAGCTATTAAACTTGATGCGTTCTTTCGTGACGTGACCGGGTGGCAACCGGTTCTGCAAAACGGGGGTATGCTTGGCTATGGCCGCTATGACTACACCTACAAATCTGGACGCACGGGATCATGGTTCGCTACTGGATTCGCACCGCGAAAAGCGAAGCTGTCGATTTATATTATGCCGGGATACACAGATTTCAGCACAATTTTGGCGCGCCTCGGCAAACACACCAAGGGCAAATCCTGTTTGTATATGAATAAACTGGAAGATGCAGATATGGATGTGTTGGCTGAATTAGTGCGTGCCGGATTGGATGATCTGGCGACACAGTGGCCCGTTCACGCGACCTAGACAATTGTGTGTCTCTGTGACAAGCCATCGCGCAACAGGAGAACACTACATGGCCAGCCCAACGATCACCCGATTTGCACCATCCCCGACAGGTTTTATCCATGTGGGGAACCTGCGCACGGCGCTGATGAATTATATGATTGCACGCAAAGCGGGTGGTACGTTTATCCTGCGCATCGATGATACGGACCCTGAGCGATCCAAAGAAGAATACGTTGATGGGATCAAAGAAGACCTCACATGGTTGGGTCTGCATTGGGACCGCGTTGAGCGTCAATCAGAACGGTTGGATCAATACCATGCCGCTGCTGATGAACTGCGTGAAAAAGGTCGTTTCTATGAGGCGTTTGAGACGCCCGTTGAATTGGACCTCAAACGTAAGAAGCAACTGAACATGGGCAAGCCTCCGGTCTATGATCGCGCGGCACTGGCGCTGTCTGACGCTGACAAAGACGCCCTGCGTCAAGAACGCGGTGCAGGTGTTTGGCGATTCAAGTTGGACCAGCAGCGCATTGAGTGGAACGATGGCATTCTTGGCGATATCTCAATCGATGCGGCTTCTGTGTCTGACCCGGTTCTGATCCGGGGTGATGGCCAGATTTTGTACACGTTGGCGTCGGTTGTAGATGATACTGAAATGGGTGTGACCCATGTTGTGCGTGGATCGGATCACGTGACAAATACCGCCACTCAAATTCAAATTATGCAGGCGCTGGGCAATGGTGGCGTGCCGAACTTTGCGCATCATTCATTGCTGACAGGGCCACAAGGCGAGGCGTTGTCAAAACGCCTGGGCACATTGGCGCTGCGTGATTTACGTGCGCAGGGCATTCAACCCTTTGCATTACTGAGCTTAATGGCGCGCTTGGGGTCCAGTGATCCGGTTGAACTGCGCACTGATATGGCAGCGTTGATTGATGGCTTTGACATCAACCACTTTGGTGCGGCACCCACTAAGTTCGATCTGCAAGATTTGTTTCCAATGACGGGCCGCTATTTGCAGACTTTGTCACTGGAATCCGTCGCAGATGCGATTGCTGATTTGGGTGTGCCAACTGACAAGGCCGAAGCATTCTGGGCCGTGACGCGCGAGAACATTGAAACACTGAACGACCTCAAGGTCTGGTGGGCAATGTTCCATAACGGCGCTGATCCGGTGATCGAAGATGGTGACGAGGCGTTTATCGCGCAAGCGATGGCGATGCTGCCAGATACGCCCTTTGATGGTGACACCTGGGGCAATTGGACCAAAGCCGTCAAAGAAGCGACAGGTCGTAAAGGGCGCGGATTGTTCCGACCTTTGCGTCTGGCATTGACGGGCCAAGAACATGGGCCAGAAATGGCTGGGGTCATGCCATTGTTACAGGTTATCAAAGCGCGGGGATAAGCCGACAGTGTTGGTGTGTGACGCTGTCCTGGGAATGTGTATTTTCGGAACAATGAACCGGAAAGTGCGCAGTCATGGCTGAAGCCAGTGCCAAGTTTTTGACAGGCAATTTGTTTAAACATGTTGCGGTGATGTCATTGACGGCTTCGGTCGGCCTGATGGCGGTGTTCGTCGTTGATTTTGTTGATCTGATTTTCATCTCAATGCTGGGCAAGGCGGAATTGGCGGCGGCGGTTGGATATGCCGGCGCAATTCTGTTTTTCACTACCTCCTTTGGGATCGGGCTAAGCATCGCAGCGGGTGCCTTGGTGGCGCGCGCATTGGGCGCTGGTGACGTGGCATTGGCGCGAGAGCGTACCACTCACGCGCTGACCTATGGAATTGTCTTTAGCTTGGTTTTCTCGGGCTTGGTTTGGTTAAACCTTACGCCATTGGTCGACTTGTTGGGCGCAACGGATGAGACTGCAAAGCTAAGCGTTCATTTTCTGAAAATTGTTGTGCCCTCAGTACCTTTCTTGATTCTGGGTATGATGGGCGCTGCGATCTTGCGCGCGCATGGTGATGCACGCCGTGCGATGATGGCGACGATTGTGGGTGGTCTTGTCAACGCTGTGCTGGACCCGATTTTGATCTTTGGTCTCGACCTAGAACTGACTGGTGCCGCAATCGCATCCTTTGCAGCGCGGATTGCAATTGCGGTGATGGCGATGCTGCCGTTGATCCGTATTTACGGCGGTATTGCGCGGCCTCACATGGTGGGAATGATGCGTGATCTGTCGCCGGTGATGGCCATCGCCTTTCCTGCTATCTTAGCACAAATCGCAACGCCTGTTGGTCAGGCCTATGTCACGCGGGTTATGGCGGATTACGGTGAAGAGGCCGTTGCAGGTATGGCGATTGTGGGGCGGATGACGCCTGTCGCCTTTGGTGTTGTGTTTGCTTTGTCAGGTGCTGTTGGCCCCATCATTGGCCAAAATTATGGGGCCGGAAATATGGACCGTGTGCGCCGGGCGTTTACCGCCTCAATATTGTTTGTCGCCTTGGTTATTGTGTCGGTGTCAGCAATCTTGTTCGCGTTTCGCACCCCGATTGCAGACCTGTTTGAAGCGACTGGGGTCACACGTGATTTGATCTATTTGTTCTGTGGCCCACTGTCGTTGATGTTCTTTTTTCCGGGCATTTTGTTTGTCGCAAATGCCATGTTCAACAACATGGGGCAGCCGTTTCTGTCAACGCTCACGAACTGGGGCCGTAACGCGCTGGCACTCATCCCGCTTGTCTGGATTGGCTCGCTGGTATTTGCAGCGCAAGGCGTATTGATTGGGCAAGCCTTGGCGGGTGTGTTGTTCGGCATAGTCGCGTGGGTTTTGGCGTTGCGTTGCATCGCACGTGGGGGTGGTGGAGATCGTACGGGATCAGAAATTTTTGGCCGTGAGGGGCGCTTGATGGCGCTGTTTCACGGGCGACGATAAACGGGTTAGATGGTGATCAACGAGGGCCGTTTCTTTGGCAGTTAGATTTTGATGTCGTGGATAGACTGGCGCGGCACGATCATCCAAGACAGGTGTATCCCACCCGTTTGTTGTTTCAAAAAAGCGTTGCACACCCTGCGGACCAAATTCACGCAAGAAGCCTTGAACAACCACATCCAGATAACTGAGCAAGATAACGTGATCACCTGCAGCACCAGTATTTGCCGTTGGGATTGCGTAATGGGCGATGTCAGGCGCAGGGGTTAATTTATGCGAAATTGCCACCGCTGAACTCTGTCGAACATACCCCTGCTCACGTGCATCCAATGCAACCCAATCTGCATTGGGGACGGCTGCGATCAATCCATCAATATTGGTTGCGGCGTCTGGGATGACCGTCAGATATACAATGTCGCGCGCAGCCGTGCGAACCCACGCGCGGCGCCATCCATTTAACTGTGCGGGCTGTGCATCGGGGTAATCATGTGTTTGTCGGTTCACCAAACTGCCGTAGCCAAAAAAATAGGGTGCCATGTTGTTTATCAAAACCTTTGATGATGCTTCCAAAAGAACATTGATTAAATCGTTCTACAAGTGTGCTTGACGCAATGGCATGCAGCGGCATACCAATAGCCATTCATCACGGGAGAATCAGCACATAGCTGATGCCGAAGGAGCAACCGCCCCGGAAACTCTCAGGCCTCATGGACCGTGATGGATGACGATACTCTGGAGAGTGGTGCGCATGCACCCGCCGAAGGGATAACGATCTCAGGCAAAGGGACAGAGGGGGCATCAGGCGTTGCATTTCGCGACGCTTTGGTGCCGGCTTGGTCAAATTTGGCTTCCGGTTCACACAAGAACGAGGGCGCAAGATGACTGAGCTGAAACGCACACCGCTTTATGATCTTCACAACGAACTGGGTGCCAAGATGGTGCCATTCGCAGGGTATGATATGCCTGTTCAGTATCCACTGGGAGTCATGAAAGAACATCAACACACGCGCGAGGCGGCGGGGGTGTTTGATGTCAGCCACATGGGGCAAGTTATCTTATCAGGCGAAAGTTGGGATCATGTGGCGCGCAGTTTCGAAAGCCTTGTTCCTATGGATGTCTTGGGGCTTGAGGATGGCCGCCAACGCTATGGCATGTTCACCAATGATGCAGGTGGGATTGAAGATGATCTGATGTTTGCGCGCCGTGGTAATGATTTGTTTGTCGTGGTCAACGCGGCCTGCAAAGATGCAGATATCGCGCGCATGAAGGCGGCATTGGAACCTGAGATCATGGTTGCGGCGATCACCGACCGGGCGCTTATTGCAGTGCAGGGACCGGGCGCTGAAGCGGCAGTGGCGGGCATGGACCCAGCGGCGGCGGATATGACGTTCATGGATGTGCGCGACCTGTCGTTGGATGGCGTTGACGTTTGGGCGTCACGGTCTGGATACACTGGCGAAGATGGATACGAGATTTCGGCGCCAGAGGACCAAGCAGATGCACTAACGCGTGCCTTGCTGGCGTTGGACGGCGTCGAGGCCATTGGTTTGGGCGCGCGCGATTCGCTGCGTCTTGAGGCTGGGCTTTGTCTGTATGGACACGACATTGATGCAGAAACCAATCCGGTTGAAGGCGCGTTGAATTGGGCGATTCAAAAGGTGCGTCGCAACGGTGGCGATCGTGCAGGTGGATTTCCCGGCGCAGATGTTGTGCTTGCTGCGTTTGAAAATGGAGCGAGCCGCAAACGTGTGGGCCTGCAACCCGAAGGTCGCGCGCCAATGCGCGAAGGCGTTGAGGTTTTTGACGCTGCTGAAGGCGGGCACCATGTCGGCACAGTGACATCTGGCGGGTTTGGTCCGACCACAGGTGGTCCGGTCGCCATGGGATATATTTCAATCGACCACAGCAAGATTGGCACCCCACTTTGGGGCGAAGTTCGAGGTAAACGTATGCCTTTGAGCGTTGCCAAACTGCCCTTCGTTGCGGCAAACTTTAAACGATAACCAACCCGATACATAAACACAGGGAAGACTAAGATGAAATTTACCGAAGAACATGAATGGCTGCGCGTTGAAGGTGACGAAGTTGTTGTGGGCATCACGATCCACGCTGCTGAGCAATTGGGCGATGTTGTGTTTGTTGAACTGCCAGACGAGGGCCTAACCGTCAGCAAAGATGACGAAGTTGTGGTGATCGAATCTGTGAAGGCCGCATCCGATATTTTGGCCCCAATTGATGGTGAGATCACCGAAGTGAACGGCACGTTGACGGACAATCCTTCTGCAGTGAATGAAGACGCGCAAGGTGAGGCATGGTTTTTCAAGATGAAGCCAAGTGACCCAAGTCAGATGGACGAGTTCATGGATGAAGCGGGCTATCAAAAGTTCATCGGATAACAACGCATTTGGCCAAGGCCGTATTTGTGTATTTTTGGAACAATGAAGCAGGGGTGTCGTCATGACCTTCAAGCCTACAGACTATTTGCCTTATGATTTTGCCAACCGCCGTCATATCGGCCCTTCACCTGCTGAGATGTCGGATATGCTCAAGACGGTTGGTGCAAAATCGCTGGCAGCGTTGATTGATGATACGGTGCCAGCCGCCATCCGCATGAAAGAGCCGCTCGATTTTGGCAAGGCCATGTCAGAGCGCGAAGTGCTTGAGCACATGCGGATCACGGCCAGTAAGAACAAAGTGTTAACCAGTCTGATTGGGCAAGGCTATCATGGGACGGTCACACCACCTGCGATCCAGCGCAACATTTTGGAAAACCCGGCGTGGTACACGGCATATACCCCGTATCAGCCGGAAATTTCCCAAGGGCGTCTTGAGGCATTGTTGAACTTTCAGACCATGATCATTGATCTGACAGGTCTTGAGGTTGCCAACGCTTCCTTGCTGGATGAAGCAACTGCCTGTGCCGAAGCGATGACCATGGCGATGCGCGTATCCAAATCAAAGGCCAAGGCGTTCTTTGTTGATCAAGATTGTCATCCTCAGAACATCGCCGTGATGCAAACACGCGCGGCACCGTTGGATATCGAAGTGATTGTTGGCAACCCCGATGAGATGGATGCGTCTGCGGTATTTGGTGCGATCTTCCAATATCCCGGTACCTATGGCCATGTCCGTGACTTTACCAACCATATCGCGGCCCTGCATGAGGCAAAAGCAATTGGCATCATTTCCGCTGACCCCTTGGCGCTTACCTTGCTGAAAGAACCGGGCGAAATGGGCGCGGATATTGCAGTTGGATCAACGCAACGCTTTGGTGTGCCAGAAGGATATGGCGGTCCGCACGCAGCCTATATGTCGTGCAAAGACGCGATGAAGCGTGCGATGCCGGGCCGGATTGTGGGCGTGTCGATTGATGCGCACGGCAACCGCGCGTACCGTTTGTCGCTGCAAACCCGCGAACAGCACATTCGCCGCGAAAAGGCGACGTCGAACGTCTGTACCGCGCAAGCCTTATTAGCGGTCATGGCGTCGATGTATGGTGTGTTTCATGGTCCTGAAGGTTTGAAGGCCATTGCGCAGCGTATTCATCGCAAGACGGCGCGTTTGGTAGAAGGCCTGAAAATGGCTGGCTTTGAAGTTCGCCCTGCTGCATATTTCGACACCATCACAGTTGATGTTGGACCGCTACAAGGCGCGGTGATGAAATCTGCTGTGGATGAGGGTGTGAACCTGCGCAAAGTGGGCGATACCAAAGTCGGTATAACATTGGATGAACGTACCAAGCCTGCTACGATTGAGGCCGTTTGGCGGGCCTTTGGCATCGACAAAGCAGACAAAGATTATACGCCGCATTATCACATGCCAGAGAAAATGATCCGTCAAACAGCATTTATGACGCATCCCATTTTCCACATGAACCGCGCTGAAACCGAAATGATGCGCTACATGCGTCGTCTTGCGGATCGTGATTTGGCTTTGGACCGCGCGATGATCCCGCTTGGGTCTTGCACGATGAAGCTGAACTCGGCCGCCGAAATGATGCCGGTGAGCTGGCGTGAATTTTCACAAATGCACCCGTTTGTGCCTGCAGATCAGGCGCTGGGCTACAAGGAATTGATCGACGATCTTTCCTCCAAGCTATGTGACATTACGGGTTATGATGCGATTTCCATGCAGCCTAACTCAGGTGCGCAGGGGGAGTATGCGGGCCTGTTGACGATTGCGGCCTATCACCGATCCATCGGGCAAGGGCATCGCAACATCTGCCTGATCCCCATGTCTGCACATGGCACCAACCCGGCGAGTGCGCAGATGGTTGGCTGGAAAGTAGTCGTAATCAAATCCGCCGATAATGGCGATATTGATCTGGATGATTTCCGCGCCAAGGCAGAATTACACTCTGAAAACCTTGCCGGCTGTATGATCACCTATCCGTCGACGCATGGCGTGTTTGAGGAAACGGTGAACGAAGTCACCAAGATCACCCATGACCATGGCGGCCAAGTGTACATCGATGGGGCCAACATGAATGCGATGGTCGGACTGTCGCGGCCCGGTGACTTGGGGGGCGATGTCAGTCACCTGAACCTGCACAAAACCTTCTGTATCCCGCACGGTGGCGGTGGTCCCGGCATGGGGCCGATCGGTGTGAAGTCACACTTGATCGCCCACCTACCGGGTGATCCGAACGCAGGCGGTGCAGCAGTATCAGCCGCGCCTTTTGGGTCACCATCTCTGTTACCAATCTCATGGGCTTATTGTCTGATGATGGGGGGCGAGGGGTTAACGCAAGCGACGCGCGTTGCGATCCTAAATGCCAACTACATTGCCAAGCGGTTGGAAGGTGCGTTTGACGTGCTGTATAAAGGGCCAACAGGGCGCGTCGCACACGAGTGTATTCTGGACGTGCGTCCGTTTGAGGACAGTGCAGGGGTCACAGTTGACGATATTGCCAAACGCCTGATTGATGCGGGTTTCCATGCGCCAACGATGTCTTGGCCTGTGGCGGGTACGCTGATGGTTGAGCCAACGGAATCCGAAACCAAAGCCGAACTTGATCGCTTCTGTGACGCGATGTTGGCAATCCGCGCGGAAATCAAAGCGATTGAAGATGGTGACATGCCGCGTGAAAATAACCCGTTGAAAAACGCGCCACACACGGTTGAGGATCTGGTGCTGGAATGGGGCGAGCGGCCTTATACCCGCGAACAGGGTTGTTTCCCTCCGGGTGCATTCCGGGTCGACAAATACTGGCCGCCCGTCAATCGCGTGGACAACGTGCATGGGGATCGCAATTTGATCTGCTCATGCCCACCGCTTACCGACTACGCAGAAGCTGCGGAGTAAACTGCGCTGCGCGGGGTTATTCCCGCGCGCGCAACAC
>CALKXT010000083.1 GCA_938003685.1 uncultured Sulfitobacter sp.
AATCCTCAGCTAAGGCCACATCAAGCAGGCCGCCTTGCCGCTGTGCCAACACCTGCGGCACTCCGCTGATTGGCGCGCTCACTTTGCCATCCTTTACCATCCGCAACGCACCCGAACGTTCGGTCACAAGATAGCCGCCCTCGGGCAGCAACTCCACACCCCAAGGCGTATCAAGCCCCTCAGCCAACACATCGATCTGGAGCGCCACACCGCTATTAACCGCAGGAGCGCGGGTCTGGTTGGGAAATGCGGGAGCGAACTGCGGCGCGTTCTTCGCGCCTTGTGAGACGCCCTGCGCGCAGGCTCCTGTGGCCATTACTGCCGCGATTGCAAAGGTCATCAAATGTCTCATCACCACTCCTCGTGTTGTCACACAAGAAATGGCGCAAACGGAGCGCAGGTCCAGCCCGCGCTCCGCCCATCGGTCAAATTCCGCGTACGGTCAGACCTTTATAGATTTGGGCGATGCGCTCGACGGCTTGTTCTGGCGGCATCTCTTCGCTCTCACCCGTGCGGCGCGAGGTCAGCTCGACCACGCCGTTCTTGAGGCCGCGTGGCCCCACAGTGATACGCCATGGCAGACCGATCAGGTCCATCGTCGCAAACTTGCCGCCTGCCCGCTCGTTGCGGTCGTCATAAAGCGGCTCAAGGCCCAGCGCTGTGAGGCTGTCATAGAGCGCTTGGCACGCGCCATCCGCTTCCTCGTCGCCTTGTTTGAGGTTGACGATACCGCAATGGAAAGGCGTGACGCCTTCGGGCCAGATGATGCCCTTGTCGTCATGGCTGGCCTCGATGATCGCGCCCAGAAGGCGGGAAACACCTATGCCGTGGCTGCCCATATGTACAGGAACGACCTTACCGTCTGGGCCTTGAACAGTCGCGCCCATGGCCTCGGAGTATTTGGTGCCGAAGTAGAAGATTTGGCCTACTTCGATGCCGCGTGCTGTGCGGCGGCGCTCTTCCGGTACCGCATTGAACAGCGCTTCGTCGTGCGTCTCGTCCGTGCGGGCGTATTTCGTGGTGAACTCTTCCATCACGGCGGCACATTGCGCGTGATCGTCATAATCGATGTCACGGTCGCCAAACTTCAGGTCGGTCACCGCGCTGTCGTAAAATACCTCCGACTCGCCCGTCTCGGCCAGAACCAGAAACTCATGAGTGTTGTCACCACCCATCGCACCGCTGTCTGCACGCATCGGTATCGCCTGCAGACCCATCCGCTCATAGGTCCGCAAATAGCTGACCAAATGGCGGTTATAGGCGTGCAGCGCGTCCTCTTTAGTCAGATCAAAATTATAGCCGTCCTTCATAAAAAACTCACGGCCCCGCATCACGCCAAAGCGTGGACGGATTTCATCGCGGAATTTCCATTGAATTTGATACATCGTGAGCGGTAGATCTTTGTAGCTGGACACGTGCGACCGGAAAATATCAGTGATCAATTCCTCAGCAGTCGGCGTATACAACATGTCCCGCCCACCACGGTCCTTGATCCGCAGCATTTCATCGCCAAACGCATCATAACGCCCACTTTCACGCCACAGATCAGCCGACTGGATCGTGGGCATCAGCATCGCCATATGACCCGCGCGCGCCTGTTCCTGATGCACAATATTCTCAAGTTTGCGTAAGACTTTGAAGCCCAGTGGCAACCACGAATAAATCCCGGCTGACGCCTGCTTGATCATACCAGCCCGCAGCATCAACCGATGGCTGACAATCTGCGCCTCGCTTGGGTTTTCCTTGAGAACTGGCAAAAAGTAACGGGACAAGCGCATGAGGCGGCTCCTTGGCTCAAAATTGATCCCGCCTTGCCTAATTCAAAGGCCCGCGCGACACAATCACCAACCGCCATTGTCGCTTATGTTGCAGCCCTTTTTGCCAATGCAATGGCCACCTGCGTCGCCAACGCCATGTCCTGCACCGAAATCCATTCTAGCGGTCCGTGAATTTCCTGCATCCCGGTAAAAACATTGGGGCAAGGCACCCCCATCTCGGTCAGACGTGAGCCATCAGTGCCGCCACGGATTGGAATGGATGCAGGTTCCATCCCAGCATCGCACACGGCAGCGCGCACCAAGTCCACTGGCGTCATGTCCTGTTCCAACCAATAGCGCATGTTGCGATATTGCGGCGTGATCTCGCAGATGATTTCCGCACGCGGCTCAGTTGCCGCGACCACGGCGCAAATCTGTCGGAGCAAGTCCCCCTTAGCCGTCAGCCCTTCACGTTCAAAATCACGTAATATCAGGGTGATTTCAGCCTCAGTAGATGTGCCATCCAATGCGCCAACGTGAATAAACCCATCCAACCCTTCGGTTGTATCGGGCGTCATCGTCACTTGCGGTAAAGTCATGATAATCTTGGACGCCAGATGCAGGGCGTTCACCATCTTGCCCTTGGCAAAGCCTGGATGCGCGGACACGCCCTTGATTTTGATAACGGCACCGTCCGCCGAAAAGGTTTCGAACTCGATCTCGCCAGGTTTCCCACCATCAAAGGTATAGGCAAAATCCACACCCAGGTCAGCAGGCAGTCGTGCATCAACACCACGCCCGATTTCCTCGTCAGGAGTAAAGGCCAAACGGATTGCACCATGCTTGATGTCGGGGTTCTCAAGCAAATGCCGCGCGGCTGTCATGGCAATCGCAACGCCTGCCTTATCGTCCCCACCCAGTAGCGTCAGACCACTAGCAGTGATAATATCCTCGCCCTGCTTTTCAGAGAGATATGGCGAATTTTCCGGTGACAGCTTGAGTTCTGGCGCATCCGCAAAGGTGATGCCACCCCCGTTATAACCGCGATGCACAACCGGTTTCACGCCCGTTGCGTTAAACTGCGGCGCGGTATCGACATGTGCGCACCAGCCCATGATGGGGGCACCTTCGACAGTTGCGGGGATCGTCGCCAGAACCACACCGTAGTCCGTTAACACCACATCCTGTGCGCCCATCATCTGCAATTCGTCGACCAACAGGCGCGACATATTCAACTGAATGTCCGTGCTAGGTGATGTCACTGAAGACGCGTCACTTTGGCTATCAATCGCTGCGTACCGCACCAAGCGTTCTTCTAATTCTGTGTCAAATTCACTGCGCATGATTTCCCTTTCGTCACCACATGAGTGACAAACAATCCTAGCCCTTAAAAGATGAAGTCGTTCGCATCCAGATCGTTAATGTTCACATTCTGTAGCCAGATTGAACTGCCAACACCTGTAAAAATGATAACATCGTTCCCAAACTGGGACGCCGCACCACCGGGGCCAAACATTTGGTCGATTGAGGACAGGGCCGAGACGTTTCTTAGGTCAATCCGCTCAAGATCGCTTGTCGCTGAAAAATCAGCGATCGTATCGTCGCCGTGCCCATCCGCAAAGACAAAGGTGTCCGCATTGAAGCTGCCATACATCAAATCATGGCCAGTCCCACCCACGATCACATCAAACCCAGCGCCTCCATAGACCGTATCATCACCTGATCCGCCATCAATCACGTCATTCCCTGACCCGCCAAAGAAACGGTCGCCACCCGCGTTGCCATTCAGTGTGTCATTGCCTTGTTGGCCGAACAATCCGTCGCCCGCATCGCCCCCGTTGGCAAGGTCATCGCCTTCGCCGCCAAACAGTCGGTCAAACCCAGCGCCGCCCAGCAGCGTATCATCGCCAGCCTGACCATAGAGGTTATCGGCCTGATTGCCCCCGTCCAACAGATCGTTGCCGTCACCACCATCAAGATAGTCAAAGCCCGCCTCGCCATAGAGCGTGTCATTGCCATTGCCACCAAACAGACCATCAACCGAGAAGCCAATGTTTGTACCACCGCGCAAGACATCATCGCCGTCACCACCATACAGTCGGTCCGCAACAGCGCCGCCATAAATCGTGTCATTACCGCCATCACCGTGCAGTTGGTCATAGCCATCTCCACCGTCGACGATGTCATTGCCCTCGCCACCCATCAGGCTGTCGGCGTTATTGCCACCCAACAACGTGTCGGCACCATCATCGCCAAACATGGTGTCAAAGCCACCCTCACCAATCAGCAAATCATCACCAAGTCCGCCATCAACCGATTCATTGCCAACGCCGCCATATAGGGTGTCGTCGCCCTCCATCCCGATCAGCGTGTCATTTCCTGATCCACCGCGCAGGGCATTACCGACTTCACTGCCCTCGATACGGTCATCACCGCTGCCGCCCAACACATTGGCGATCCCATATAACTGGTCCGTGCCACTTTGTGTCGATTGCGCACTGCCTTGGTCGTAAGATGCCGTGCCATTCCATACATCAAGGTCAATGGTAACGCCGCTGGAATCATCAACATAACTGACCAAATCGGGCGAAGAATTATCATCATAACGGGATCCACCGATCAAGCGATCATCGCCTGCGCCACCAACCAGTGTATCCACGCCGTCGCCACCAATCAGCGTGTCGTTGCCATCACCACCGCGCAAAACATCATTGCCCGCAAAACCACCAACACGGTCTGCGCCATCGCCCGCAGAAATATCATCATGCAGGCTGGTGCCATTCACTTGAGAATCTGCATCGCCCCAAATTTGGGTTGTGGTGAACGCGACCTCATCAATGACATAACTGGTCAACGCGCCCGTGGTTGATGGCGTGAACGTGTTGGATCCGTAGATATGTTGAATGGCCTGAATATCGAACGTCCCCAGCCCAGACACGCTGCCTCGGTTGTAGGACATGACGGTATAGAGACCGTTGTCATATGGCGCGTTCAGTTGCACGTCGCCGTCGTGTGGATGCTCTAGCCCAATCGCATGGCCGATCTCGTGCAAGGTCAATCCATAGCTCATGCTGTTCATGCGCGAGGTATTGATAAACACATCCCCGCCGATTTCAGAATCCCGGCTGCTGAAATCATAGACATCACGGCCTGGATAATATGCAAAGCCGCTAAAGGTGTTGCCCGGATCTTGGCTAAAATCAAAGTTGCCAAATTCCATGTCGCCGGTCCCGCCTTCAACCTCAATAAAGGTCAACCCAGAAACCGCAGCCCAAGCGTCAAATGCCTGTCGCGTCAGCGCCTCTTGGGCGGCGTTGTATTCCACGAAGCTGTCGATAAAGGCCTGTGAATACCCAACATCAGCGAGATGTTCCTGCGCGTTGTTGGAGAACGAATAAGTTAACACAGTAGGCGCACCATCAGAGCCAGACCAGCTTCGACCAGAAAGAAGGGCAGTATAATCATTCACAAATGTTGGCATGGTTTTGACGTCCTCGAATGTGGTTGGCCTATCAATTAGGGCTGCACGGAATTTTGACGACAGAATTATCTGTTTCGCCCCTGCATTGCCACCGTTTTCAAGGTTTCACCGCTTTTACCTGCACCTTCACGGCAATTTCTCGAACAATCCGTGTAAACCAAACGGATAAGGGGGTTGAATTGAGACAGCGTGAAAGCGACATAGGAAACCAAAGGATACATGCTATGGCGTTACCGATCAGAGACCAATTGAAATACTGGGGCATCGCTGCGGCGGTGTTGATGGTTGCGCTTTGGTTTATGGGTGACGTGTTGCTACCCTTCCTGTTGGGCGGGGCCATCGCCTATTTCCTTGATCCGGTTGCGGATCGTCTTGAGGTGATGGGATTCAGTCGGCGTATGGCAACGGCACTGATCACGGTGATCGGCGTTCTGATCTTTGTCATCATGGCACTGTTGGTTGTGCCAACACTGATCAATCAATCCATTTCATTGTTTGAAACAGCACCGCAACTGGCAAAAGATTTCATCAACTTTCTAACCGAACGCTTCCCGTCTCTGCTGGATGAAAATTCGACCCTGCGCGCTTCGATCACGTCAATCGGCGCTGCGGTACAGGAACGTGGTGGGCAACTCTTGAATACTGCACTTGCATCATTTGCTGGTATCTTAAACATCATCGTCTTGTTCGTCATCGTGCCGGTTGTTGCCGTTTATATGCTGATGGATTGGGACCGCATGGTTGCTGCAATCGACGACATGCTGCCGCGCGACCATGCCCCCACCATCCGCCATCTGGCCCTAGAGATTGACAAAACACTTGCATCGTTTGTGCGCGGCATGGGAACCGTCTGCCTGATCCTTGGCACCTATTACGCCATCGCCCTGATGGTGGTTGGCCTGCAATTTGGCCTTGTTGTTGGCTTCATCGCGGGCTTGATCACCTTCATTCCCTACCTTGGCGCGCTGATTGGTGGCGCATTGGCCATTGGATTGGCGCTGTTTCAGTTCTGGGGGGATTGGGTGTCTATCGGTCTGGTCGCGGGTATTTTTGCATTGGGTCAAGTGATTGAGGGCAACGTCCTGACGCCAAAGCTTGTGGGCAGCTCTGTAGGGTTACACCCCGTATGGTTGATCCTGTCGCTATCAGTTTTTGGCTCACTCTTTGGCTTTGTCGGCATGTTGATTGCCGTCCCCGTTGCCGCCGCCATTGGGGTGATCGCACGCTTTGCCTTGTCGCAATATCGCCATAGCTTGTTGTATGTTGGCACCGATAAAGCAACCATCACACTTACGGACGAAACCTAGGATGGCCCAACAGCTTGGGTTTGATTTGCCCAGTCGCACGGCACTGGGGCGCGATGCTTTTTTTGTTGCTCCGTCCAACGCAATGGCGCTGGCGATGATCGACAATTGGCAAAATTGGGCAAGTCGTAAACTGGCTTTAACGGGTCCTGCGGGATCAGGGAAAACCCATCTGACCCATGTTTGGGCGGATATGGCAGGCGCGCAAATCGTAACAGCCAATGACCTTGCTCAAGCCGATATTCCCACTCTTGCACAAAGCCCCATCGCGGTTGAGGACATTCCGCTGATTGCCCAAGACACCGATGCGCAAACAGCACTTTTTCACTTGCACAATCTTGTGCTGGCCGAAGGACACGCGCTGTTACTCACTGGTGAGGCACCTGTTTCACAGTGGGCATTAACCCTACCCGACTTGAAAAGCCGGATCCAAGGTGCAACCGCCGTCGCCCTTGATCCGCCCGATGATGCCTTGCTATCGGCGCTTTTGGTGAAATTACTGGCAGATCGACAACTGACCCCAAAACCTGACCTCATCCCCTATCTCTTGACGCGCATGGATCGATCTTTTGCAGCGGCGATTGATCTGATTGAGCGTTTAGACACGGTCAGTATTGCGCTTAAACGCCCCGTGACGCGGGCGTTGGCCGCGCAAGTGCTGGACAATGGCACGCCATCGGCGTGATACTGTAGCGCGCGCACCACTGTCGCAAACCCGTTACATCCCAACGCCATAAGGCCCCCATGACCCACGCTGATTTTCTTGAGGCACCCTTTGCCCCTGCCACTGACCTGCCCGATCTGGATATTGCCGGAACGGGCCGTTTCTTTAACCGCGAGCTAAGTTGGTTGGCGTTTAACTGGCGCGTGCTGGAAGAAGCCGAAAACCCGCGTGTGCCATTGCTCGAACGGCTGCGGTTCCTGTCGATTTCTGCCGATAATCTGGATGAATTCTATACCGTCCGTGTGGCGGGCCTGCGTGAACTGGCGCAAGCGGGCAATACCACCCCTGCCGCTGACGGGCTTTCCCCTGCTGAACAATTGGTTCTGATCAACCAAAACGCCCGTGATTTGATGATGAACCAACAGCGCGTACTGGTTGATCTAATGGCCGCCATGGATGCGCAGAACATCATGCTTGAGCGTATTCCGGACCTGTCCAAAAACGATTACATCCACCTCAAAGAGGTGTTCCTGAACCAAGTGTTCGCGGTTCTGTCACCATTGGCCATCGACCCCGCGCATCCGTTTCCGTTTATCCCAAACACCGGGTATGCGCTGGCCCTCCAGCTTGAACGCAGTGCTGACAAACGGCCCCTACAGGCCCTGTTGCCGATCCCCGCACAGATTGACCGCTTTGTCGCCCTACCCGCCCCTAATGGCGGTTTGCGTTACCTCCCACTTGAGGATCTGCTGGTCATTCACATCCCTGACCTGTTTCCCGGCTATAAGCTAAAATCGCATTTCGAATTCCGGGTCCTGCGCGATAGCGATTTGGAAGTAGAAGACGAAGCCGAAGACCTTGTGCGCGAATTCGAAGTCGCCCTAAAGCGCCGGCGTCGCGGTGAAGTCGTACGTCTGACCCATTCCGCAGGTGCGCCCGAAAAGTTGAAATCCGTTGTGATGGCAGAACTGGGTGTGCGACCCCAAGACGTGATTGAAATCGATGGTATGATTGGCATTGACGACCTGTCTGAATTGGTCACCGATGCCCGCCCTGATCTGTTGTGGCCGCAATTCACTCCGCGCATCCCAGAACGTGTCAGTGACCACGATGGTGATATGTTCGCCGCGATCCGTCAAAAAGATATGCTGCTGCATCATCCGTATGAGACATTTGACATGGTGGTACGCTTTCTGGCCCAAGCAGCGCGTGATCCAAATGTCGTTGCAATCAAACAGACGCTGTATCGTACGTCGCGCGACAGCCCAATTGTTGAAGCGCTGTGTGAAGCGGCCGAAGATGGCAAATCGGTCACCGCACTGGTCGAACTCAAGGCCCGCTTTGACGAAGCCGCCAACATCCGCCAATCGCGCCGTCTGGAACGTGCGGGTGCCCATGTGGTGTATGGTTTTATTGACCTCAAGACTCACGCCAAAATCAGCACAGTAGTTCGCCGCGAAGGCACGCAACTGGTAACTTATACCCATTACGGCACGGGCAATTACCATCCAATCACAGCGCGCATTTACACGGATCTGTCACTGTTCACTTGTGATCAACGGCTGGGGCGCGATGCCACTAAAGTGTTTAACTATCTGTCCGGGTACGCCCAGCCTGATAGTCTTGATAACCTCGCGATCTCACCCACGACGCTAAAGCCGCGCCTCCTTGCGATGATCAAGGCCGAAGCCGACCATGCCGCTGCGGGAAAGCCCGCTGAAATCTGGGCCAAGATGAATTCGATCATCGACGACGAAGTGATTGATGCGCTTTATGCAGCCTCCCAAGCGGGTGTCAAAATCAGCCTTGTGGTGCGTGGCATCTGTGGGCTGCGTCCCGGGGTGAAAGGCCTCTCTGAAAACATCCGTGTCAAATCCATTGTGGGCCGGTTTCTAGAACATTCCCGCATTGTCTGTTTCGGCAATGGCTATGGATTGCCCCACAAAAAGGCGCGCGTGTTCATGTCGTCCGCCGATTGGATGGGCCGTAACTTGAACCGCCGTGTGGAAACCTTGATCGAGATTGAAAACCCCACCGTCAAAGCGCAGATTACCAGTCAAATCATGGCAGCAAATCTGGCTGACGTTGCCCAAAGCTGGGTTATGGCACCTGATGGTACTTTTGAACGCCCACCTATTCCCGAAGGGCAATTTGCGTTCAACTGTCACCGCTTTTTCATGGAAAATCCGTCGCTTTCCGGTCGCGGATCAGCGGGGGCTTCAGATGTGCCAAAACTTACCCACACGGAAGATTAGCATTCGCGCCCTTAGCGATTGACCTCACTGCGTCACTGCCGCATTTTACAAAACATCAGCGATGGCGCGCAGGAGACTTCATGGCAAACCGAGCGGATACACCTTCTGCCCCTGTTCCAGAAACAGGCGTCTCAGATTTAGGGCTTTGGCAAAGACCGCTTTTTGAAGACCCCAGCGCGCGCGCATTGGCCCGGGTCGGTGTGGTTGATGTTGGATCAAACTCTGTGCGTTTGGTCGTTTTTGACGGGGCCGCCCGTTCTCCAGCGTATTTTTACAACGAGAAAATCATGTGCGCCTTGGGGGCAGGCATGGCCGAAACTGGCCATTTGTCGCCCCAAGGACGGGTGCGTGCCTTGTCTGCGATGCGCCGCTTCAAAAAATTGGCCGATGGCATGGGGCTATCTGAACTTAGCGTTGTCGCCACTGCTGCGGTACGTGACGCCAGTGACGGCAAAGAATTTTGCGAAGAAGTACGCCGCGAAACTGGCCTACGCATCTGGGTCATCGACGGCGAAGAAGAAGCCCGCTTGTCCGCCCAAGGTGTCCTGCTGGGATGGCCCGGTGCCTATGGTTTGGTCTGTGACATTGGTGGTTCATCGATGGAATTGGCCGAAATTTCTGGGGGCCGCGTCGGGCGCCGCGTGACCTCGCAACTTGGCCCTCTAAAACTGCGTGACCTCAAAGGCGGTGCCAAAGCCCGTAATGCCCATATCAAAGAAGTGATGGACAAACTTGAGGTCAAAATGGGCACCCAACGGGACCGCCTCTTTCTGGTTGGCGGATCATGGCGCGCCATTGCGCGTATCGACATGTATCGCCGTGGCTATCCCCTTCATGTGCTGCATGAATACCGCATGACGGTGACTTCTGTGCGCGATACGGTTAATTTCATTCAAAAATCAGACCTTAGCGATATCCGTTCGGCTTGCGGTGTGTCATCAAATCGTATGGCGCTGGTTCCTTATGCTGCCGAAGTGCTGTCGCGGCTGGTTAAAACCTTTAAGCCCAAGGACATTGCGATCAGCAGCTATGGTATCCGTGAAGGCATGTTGTACGAACAAATGCCGCAACGCCTGCGTGATCGTGATCCATTGATTGAAGCCTGCCGTTTTGCCGAAAACAAAGACGCGCGGATGCCCGGATTTGGTAAAGTTCTGAACAACTTTATCGCGCCATTGTTTAAGTCAAGCCCCGCCCCGCGCAAACGTCTGGTCAAGGCCGCCTGCTTGTTGCACGATGTCAGCTGGCGCGCGCATCCTGATTACCGTGCTGAGGTCTGCTTTGATAATGCCACACGCGCCAATCTGGGTGGGCTAAAACACTCTGAGCGCATCTATATGGGCCTTGCCCTGCTGCATCGCTATTCCAACAAACGTGAAAACACGCGGTTTGCCGATCTCTATGATATGGTTGATGAACAGACCCGAAATGATGCTGAAATCCTTGGCAAGGCGATGCGATTTGGCGCAATGTTGTGGATGAACAAAGATGAAGATCGCGGTGAAATGCGCTGGTTCCCAAAGAAAAAGCTGCTGGAACTTTGGCTCACCCCAGACATGTTGCCGTTGTTTGGTGAAGTCGCAGAAGCGCGTCTGAATTCGCTGGCCTCATCCTTGGGGGCAGAAGTTCAGGTCAAAACGGTCAGGGCAAAACCTGCAAAAATCTAGCAGCTACAATTCAGCATAAATTTCTATCAAATTACCATCCGGGTCGCGGAAAAACAGCGTCCGGTGGCCAAAGCTGCGGTTTGTGGGCGGCGACAAAATAGCGATCCCTTTATTTGATAGCTCAGCAGCGCATGCATCGACAGTCTGAACCGGGACTTTAAATGCCAATTGAAGCGCAGCACTGCCTGTTGGTATCGGCGCATCATCGGCGGTGAGACCCGGATTTGACAGCGCCAGAATGGTTGCGCCAATTTGGTATTCAATCCAGTTCTCTGATAATATGCGCGCCACCGAAAACCGCATGGTGCCTTCATAAAAACCACGCATGGCGATCATATCACGTACAATAATCACGGTGTAATCAACGGCTTGAATGGCATCGAATGCTGAAGGCTGATTTCCTGTCACCTAGTATTACAATTCTATCTGCGGCGCAGGTTCAGTTGGCGTTTCTGGCGGCACCATCGGATGATCAGGCTTGCGCCGGATAATGATGTCACCGTTTGGCAGCATCTCTGGTGCGCTGTAGACACTCCAATCCTCAACCTGACCCAAAAGTTCATTCAGTTTCGGGCCCATTTCAGTGGCAAAGTTCTTGAGCGCTGGCCCCATTTGGTCGGCCAACCCTTCAAATTCATCAATCGCTGGCTCCATTTCTTTGAGGATGCCCTCCATGAACAATTGCGCGCCGCGTTCCATCAAGGACAACCCGCGCTCTTCCTCTGCCCAGGCCGGTGGGGCCAGAAACGACAGTGTAATAACGATGAGTAAAGTATGTTTCATAATTTTGAATATAGCGGCTATTACCGTTTTTTTCAAACTAGACAGCGTCTAATCGTCGAAATCAATCGTCACTGGGAAATGATCTGAAGCTGTCACCAGAGCGTCGCGCAGTTCAGGTTGATCCCAACATTTTGGATCATCCATCGGGTGCCAAATGCACCATTTTGCCCCTTTGGCACGGAAATCATCCGTAACCATGATGTAATCCAATAAAGCCTGTAAAAACCGTTTCTCTGGTCTGATCCAAAACCGCGCTGACGTTGGCGTTGCACTCAATTTCCTGCTTAACGCTTGCTTGGCGTGTGGATCAAAAAGCGCATTAGGTGTGTCATGGCCCAGCACAATCTCAACCGAGGATCGCCCAAACAGGCTTTCAAATTCATCCAACCCCGGACCGTCGTTCATATCACCTAGCACCATCAACGGTGTGCCAGCTGCCAAATGCCCCTCAATACGGGCGCGCAGCCAGATCGCTTGGGCCAATTGCTTGCGTCGGTTGGCAATGCCAAAACTCATGACTTCCGCAGGGTTCTTCGCGCCGTGTGGTGCCTTGGATTTCAGGTGGGCACCAATCATACGAAACGCAAACCCGCCTTTGGTTATCACGCTGAGTTCCAAGGGGGGCTTTGAGAAAACAACCAAATCTTCTGTCGCATCAATGTCCAGATCGATCCGCAGCGCCCCGTCAAACCGCGGCGCGCCCTTGGCACCTGTTGCACCTGAAAACTCACCCTGCGGATCATGCGTTGCGGTAATTGTGTCAGGATCATAAAGCAAGGCAATCTCTTGCTGTGTATCGTTGGAATATCCCATTACGGCAACACGAGCGCGCAGCCCAAAGTGTGCCGCGAAATTCTCTAGTGCCTTGACGGTTGATTGTTTCTTACCCTGATCTGGGGCCTCAATAATCATCACGGCATCCGCATCGAGGGCTTGAAACACAATTCCCAATGCCGCTGTTTGATCAGTTCGCGTCACATTATAGCGCGCCGACCATCCGTCATTATTGTATAGTTCGCTATTGCTATCAAAGAGGCTTGAAAACCATTCTACGTTATAGGTGGCAATCCGCATCAAGCGGCCTTTCCCGACAAGGTTTCCCACGCCCGATTGATGTCGATCATGCGTTTTTCCGCCATCTTGACCGCTTCTTCGGGCAACCCGCGCGCAATCAACACGTCTGGATGATTGGCGCGAACCAAGGTGCGCCACGCCGCACGCGCCTCTGCCAAGGTGGCCCCCGGCGCGATCCCCAACACACTGTGCGGCAGTGGCGATGTATCGGGCACAAAGCGCGCGCGCAGTGCGGCAAAACGGGCCTCAGGCATACCAAAGATGTCAGCGACCGTTTCCAAGAACGCATCTTCGTTCGGGTGATACGTGCCGTCAGCCATGGCAATGTGAAACAACCCTTCCATCAGGTCGCAAAACATCTCTGGCTGGCCTTCAAACATTCGGGCGATCCGCTGGGCATATTCTTCAAATCCAGCAACGTCCTGTCGGGCAAGGTCAAATACCCGCGCAGCCCCTGCTGTGTCCGCCTCCGCGATCTGAAACACCTCGCGAAAGGCCGTCACTTCGTCACGTGTGACCAACCCGTCCGCCTTGGCCATCTTGGCCCCCAGCGCGATCACCGCAATTGTAAAGGCGACAGAGCGTTCTGGCGGACTGCGCAGGCGGTCAAAAACAGCCGACAGTCCCTCGCCAGAGGCGAGTGCAGAAAGTGCTTCGGTGATGCGGGTCCAAACTGACATAGCGTCATCATAGCTGTGGGTTGAAGGGAAGTCAGGATGCAGAAATGATTTTCTGCATCAAAATCAGATCAAGCCACTGTCCGCCCTTGCGTCCAACTTGCGGCATATGCGCGACCTGTTCAAATCCTAACCTGCTGTGAAACGCGACTGCGCGCGGGTTCGCCCCGCTAATCGCTGCAACAATAACGTGGTGCCCCTGACCGTGCGCGCCCTCAAGTGCATGTTGCATGATTTTATGACCGATGCCCTGCCCTTGTGTGTCTGGGCCCAAAACAATTGTATGTTCAACCGTAGCCCCATAACCTGGCCCGCTACGGAAAGGGCCATAGGTCACAAACCCAAGCAGCCGACATTCATCTTCCACCACCCAGAACGATTGATCCCGCTCTGTGACCATGACAGCGATGTCCGCGATAGATTTTTCTTGGGTTGTGAATGTCGCCAACGTATCGCGGATCATGTCATTCCAAAGGCTGGCAATCGCTTCTGCATCCGTTGCTCTTGCTGCCCGTATCTTCATGCCAATGTTCGCCTACCGTTTGGCGTGTCAAAGACACTAGAAAGCCGTGCAGGACCATCGGAAAAGATCACCCGATCATCAACCAAATGGGGTGCGAGCATATCCTCGAGTTCACCAGCATCAGGATGAGATACATACAATTCTTGCAACTGACATCCTGACGCCGTCAACCGCGTCGCGGGATGCGCATCCCCTTCCCACTCAATCAACGCCGGTGCACAATTATCATATGGCAAAACCCCAGATGCAGGCACCGCCATACGCCAGCGTAAATCCCCGCGTTGCAGACTAACTGGCGTGCCAAATCCCTCAGGCAGCGCCGCCAACGTCGCATCCAGATCGTCGCAACGACATATCCAATTGGTCAAACGCGGTGCGCCCTGAAAACGATCCAGATCAAACCATCTTGGGCGATCGGGTACTGGCGCATCGGGATTGATCGCAATCGCTTCTAGATACAGGCCATCCTCTAAACCCAGCAACGTATTGTGTGTGTGGAAAACCGCGTGTTCACCACCGGGCTGCAAAGTCACGCCCAAAGCCTGTGCCACGTGATCGGTTGCATCCTGCAAAGTCAGCGACGCCACCGCGATATGATCAAGTTCCATAGAGTCTCCTGTGACAAAATGAATAAAGGTCGTTGTATACTTATTTTGTAATCAGCATTCCGTATTTGGTAACATGTTGCCAGCAGCTAGCGCATTATTTCGCGAAAACTGTTTTTCTCAATACGTTGTGATCCTCAAAAAACCACAGTCTAACATAGATTAGAACAACCGACCTTCGAACGGTCTTGTTGTGGTAGTGAAGTTACTTTTTTATGGGCAGCCGCAACGCAACTACAAGTTAACCATGCCAATTCATTGCCATCAAAGGACCAAACCAACAGCCTCAAAAAAGAGTACCAAATGGAGGCCTGATGAGACGTCAAAAAATTTATTAACATTTGACATATCCACCACATTTCGCCCAAGTTAAATGTGTAGAGTATTATCAAGTACACGTTTTTTAGATCTACACTATCAATACAAGCATAGAGGGAAGTATATGTTTAAATTAAATAAATTTGTAGCACTAACAGCACCGATCGCATTGGCCATCGGCCTTTCTGCGCCTGCACCAGCCAAGGCCCAGGCAGACCCATTTTTGGGCCAGACCATGATCGTTGGCTATAATTTCTGCCCACGTGGTTGGGCAAACGCAGATGGTCAGCTTTTGGCGGTCAACCAATACTCAGCATTGTTTTCGCTTTTCGGAACGATCTATGGCGGTGACGGACGCACCACATTTGGCCTGCCTGATCTGCGCGGCCGGGTGCCGATGCACGCAGGTAACGGCCCAGGTTTAACGCCGCGCCGTGAAGGTCAACGCTTTGGTCAAGAACGCGTCACACTGACTATTCCACAGATGCCGTCACACAATCACCAGATTGCCGTGAACAATGCCATTGGTGATAGCGGGCGCCCCGGCAACGATTTCTTGGCGACCCCACATGCGAACGATCCGGTTAACCCTGATCCAGATATCCGCACCTACGCAAATGCGGCTCAGGCTGGGAAATTCATGAACCCTGCCGCCGTGACCAATAATGGTGGTGGCCAATCCCATGAGAACATGCCCCCTACGTTGGTTATGCGGTATTGCATCGCACTTCAGGGCGTATATCCATCACGGAACTGACCTTGTGTTTTGGGTCACCCCGTCAATGGGATGATCCATCGTTTTGTATAGACGCAGTCGGACCATCCTAAGAGGTCCCCGCGTCGCATTAATAACAAAGTTAGGGAAGCCTATGTTTAACCTAGGAAAAATAGCAGCACTTGCTGCGCCACTGGCACTGGCTGTTGGATTGGTTGCACCCGCAGCCGCAACAGCACAGGTCACTCCGTTCATTGGACAGATCACACCATATGGGAATAACTTTTGCCCACGCGGGTGGGCCGCTGCGGATGGTCAAATCTTGCCCATCAGCCAATATACCGCCTTGTTCTCACTCTATGGGACAACCTATGGCGGGGACGGTCGTACATCATTTGCCCTACCCGATCTGCGCAGCAGAGAGGCGATGCACTCGGGTAATGGCCCCGGCCTGACACCGCGCCTGGACGGTGCAAAGTTTGGGGTAGAAACTGTCGTGCTTAACACAACACAGCTTCCGTCGCACAATCATAATATTGCTGTGAACAATGCTGAGGGTGATTCAGGACGGCCAGGAAACGACTTCCTTGCCACGCCGCATGCCAACGAACCTGGTAACCCGCTGACGGACATTACCAAATATGCCAACACAGCCGAAGCAGGTCGTTTCATGCACCCAAATGCGATGACCAACACTGGCGGCAATCTGGCACATGACAATGTCCCACCAACGACAGTGATCCTTTATTGTGTCTCATTGCAGGGTATCTTTCCGTCACGTAACTGATCGGACCAACTGATCAACAAACAAATCAAAGCCGCTCCAGAACATCTGGGGCGGCTTTTTATTGGTGCTGCTGGAAACTGCTTTACTGTGCTTTTGCGGCACGGATCAGTTTCAAAATATCCTGCGCGGCTGACGGGATATTGGTTCCCGGCCCAAAGATCGCTTTGACGCCAGCATCCTGCAAGAACTTGTAATCCTGCTGCGGGATCACCCCGCCACAGATCACCAAGATATCTTCTGCGCCCGCCTCTTTCAGCGCCTTGATCAATTGTGGTGCCAGCGTCTTGTGGCCTGCCGCTTGCGAACTGATGCCCACCACATGCACGTCATTGTCGACCGCATCTTGTGCGGCCTCTGCTGGTGTCTGGAACAATGGTCCTACGTCCACGTCAAAACCAATATCAGCAAAGGCTGTCGCGATCACTTTTGCACCGCGGTCATGGCCGTCTTGGCCCATCTTAACGACCAGCATGCGTGGGCGACGCCCCTCTGCTTCGGCAAAATCTTCAACCGATTTCTGGATCGCGGCAAAGCCTTCATCCCCTTCATACGCAGCGCCGTAAACCCCGGCCAATGTTTTCACCTCAGCCCGGTGGCGGCCAAATTCTTCTTCCATCGCCATACTGATCTCACCCACTGTGGCACGCGCACGGGCGGCCTCAACCGCCGCTTCCAGCAGATTACCGCCTTCACGCGCACGGCGGGTTACTTCCGCCAGCGTCGCTGTGCATGCAACTTCATCACGGCTCGTGCGAATACTCTCCAAACGCTTGATCTGACTTAGGCGCACGGCAACATTGTCAACGTCCAGAATATCAATCGGATCTTCGCTTTCGCGGCGATATTTATTCACGCCCACTATTACCTCAGTGCCGCGATCAATCATCGCCTGACGGGTTGCCGCCGCCTCTTCGATACGCAGTTTGGGCATACCACTGGCGACGGCCTTGGTCATGCCGCCCAACTCTTCAACCTCTTCGATCAGTTTCCAGGCTTCCTCAGCCAGATCATGGGTCAGCTTTTCAACATAATAGCTGCCCGCAAGTGGATCGACGACATTGGTGATGCCTGTTTCCTCTTGCAGGATCAGCTGGGTGTTGCGTGCAATCCGCGCGCTGAAATCCGTGGGCAAGGCGATGGCCTCGTCCAACGCATTTGTGTGCAGGGACTGCGTCCCGCCCAGTGCTGCCGCCATCGCCTCATAGGCAGTGCGCACGACGTTGTTGTAGGGATCTTGTTCTTGCAACGACACACCAGAGGTCTGACAATGGGTGCGCAGCATAGATGACTTGGTGTTCTTCGGCTCAAATTCCGCCATGATTTTGTGCCAAAGCAGACGCGCGGCGCGCAGTTTTGCAGCTTCCATAAAAAAGTTCATGCCGATGGCAAAGAAGAACGACAGACGTGGGGCAAACTTATCCACGTCCATACCAGCGGCGATTGCAGTGCGCACGTATTCGCGGCCGTCGGCCAAGGTGAACGCGAGTTCCTGCACAAGGTTCGCGCCGGCCTCTTGCATGTGGTAGCCCGAGATCGAGATCGAGTTGAATTTTGGCATCTCATTGGCAGTGAATTCGATGATATCTGACACGATACGCATCGATGGTTCAGGTGGGTAAATATAGGTGTTACGCACCATAAATTCTTTCAAAACATCGTTCTGAATGGTGCCAGACAACACCGATTTATCATTCCCCTGCTCTTCCCCCGCGACAATGAAACTGGCCAAGATCGGAATAACCGCGCCGTTCATCGTCATCGACACGCTGACCTTATCAAGCGGAATACCGTCAAAGAGGATTTTCATGTCCTCGACGCTATCAATCGCGACACCAGCTTTACCTACATCACCCTCTACACGTGGGTGGTCGCTATCGTATCCCCGATGGGTTGCCAGATCAAAGGCCACTGACACCCCCTGCTGACCCGCAGCCAAGCCACGGCGATAAAATGCATTGGATTCTTCAGCCGTAGAAAAACCAGCATATTGGCGGATCGTCCAAGGGCGGCCTGCGTACATCGTGGCCTTAACGCCGCGCGTAAAGGGTTCTGCCCCCGCAACGGACCCAAGATGATCTACACCATCCAGATCATCCGCTGTATAGATCGGCTTGACGTCGATGCCTTCCAGTGTCTTCCAGGTTAAGTCCTCGACCTTACGCCCACGCAATTCAGCCTCAGCCAGAGCGCGCCATGTGTCCTTGTCCGTTGTCATAGTTGTGTCCTCTTGTCATGTGGCCCGCTGGCAGGCTTGTGCCTGCTCTTTGGCGGGTCGGATCCTCTGTCAGGGTGGCCAGACCATCTGCACCGGCTGTCAGCCAGTGCAGATCATCTGCGTAATTTTCGCGCAACCGCGCTGTTTGTTCGGGGCTAAAGGGCTGCCAGCGTGTTACCGCGTCTGGCACTTGAGAAATGTCAGCCCCTTGATCGGTCAACAGGCCCCTGAGCTCACGCGCACAAGGGGATCGGTTTAGCCATCGCCCCTGCACGTCCAAAGGTGCTTTTGTCCCAGTTGCAGCTGAAAACAGCTTGGCTGGTTGTCCCACACTTTGCTCAAACGGCAGGATCATCAGTTCCGCTTCAGGCACAGCGCAGGACAAATCAGTGATCACATCGCGCCATGTGCGCGCACTTTGCGCAATGTAATCCTTTTGCTCCGCGGATGGCACCGGATGACCCCGCGCCACGGTATAGGCCGCCGCAGAGGCCCACCAAAGGTCCTGCGCACGTATCGTCATCACAACGCGGGTAATTTGCCCCCCAAACGCCGCTGAAACCCGCGCCATGCGTTCACCAATTGCGGGATACAAAGTACCCGCGCGCAAACTTTGCCGCGATGATCCAATCATGTTTTCATCGCTGATCAACAGTTGTTCCACCCCCGACAGCCGCGTGCCCGCCAGATGCATCTGCACACGTCCCTCAGACCTGCGTATTTCTTTTGCACTAGCCCGTGGACGAAACAGTCCCGGGAAAATTGATTTGCGCGTGCGCCCTGGGCCCCAAAACCCAATCGATTGGGCCTCTAATTTTTCTGAATGGTCTCTCAAATACTGCTGAAATGTTGTCGTGCCACTGCGATGCGCACCGACGTGTAAAATGATATCCATGAAATAGCGGCCCATTCTGGTAAAACTGGCCGCCCCAATCGGCCACACTACAGGGATTGCCCTGTTCATGCGCCTAAACCTCTTGCATTGTGCTTAATGTAAAAATCACTCACATTTGTGATCGCAATCGCGCCACGCCCCCCTATATAAAGGGGAACAGGAGCCATCATGAAACGCTTTATCTTATTTGTTTTTACAGGGTTATTCGCTGCCAGTGCCCATGCCCAAAACGATGCGCCCCCTCCCACAACAGACCTTTTCATTGTGGCCGATATGGAAAATTTAAACCAATTCCATTGGAAAAAGCGACCCGTTATTGTCTTTGCCGACAGCGCTGAAGACCCTGCATTTATAGAACAGCTTGAGCTGTTGAACGCGCGCCAAGATGAGTTGATGGAACGCGACGTGATTGTGTTGACCGACACAGACCCCACCGCACGCAGCGCCATCCGACTGAAAATGCGCCCGCGTGGGTTTATGCTGGTGTTGGTCGGCAAGGACGGCGGTGTGAAGCTGCGCAAACCGTTTCCTTGGGACGTGCGCGAAATCACCCGTAGTATCGATAAAATGCCGATGCGCCAACGTGAGATCAGAGAACAAAAAGAGCGCTGACCCACAAAGTCTATTCGTGAAATTCCTGAACGTCTGGCACCCGCGCAAAAGCGATCTTGGCCCCCGTAAACGGCACTTTGTAGGGGGGTAATTCCCCAAACCTGACGGTATCTTGCCCAAACCGTTGATTCAACGTGTCGATCAACCTGCACAGTTTTAATCTGGCTTTGGCTTCGTCCACGTCCGATGTTTCCCCGGTGTCGAACAGATCCACACTTTGTTGGTCGACGGGGCACAAACCGCCTAACATCACACTGACAGAGATCGGATTTTGCACGTTCAGTGACTGCCAATACCGGTCGAACACCGCAAGCAACACAAAGGTATCTTGCGTTGCTTTGATCTCGCCTTGTTGACTGCACCGTCCATGATCGGCTGATTTGTAACTGACCTGAAGCGCGCGTGCGACGTATCCCTCGCGGCGCAGACGTGAACCCGCTTTGACCAATAATCGCCGCGCCACCAGCCGCGCCGCGTTTGGTGATCGGTTTGCTGTGACCAACATTTGCCCATGGCCCAAGGAACTGCGTTTGGTGGTCGGGTAAACCACCACGCCGCCATGAAGTTGGGTTAAAAAACGCTCCCCTTCGACACTGCCCCATATCTTGCGTGCTTGCTTGGGTGTGGCGGCAAACAGACTGGGAATATCCTGTATCCCAGCCCGGTCCAGACGCGCTTGAATGCCTTTCGAAATCCCCGGCAGATCCTTGAGCGATAGATGCCCAATTTTGTCGGGCAACACATCTGTATTGAGCCAATTCAATCCAGCCGGTTTTTGCAGCTCGGCGGCGATCTTGGCCAGCAGTTTGTTGGGGGCAACCCCAACCGAACAGCGCAATGCCGGACTGACCTGTTGCAAAATGCTGCTTTGTAAGTCGCGGCCAAGCTGCAAGGCCGTGGCCAGATCGCGTTGCCCCCCCATCAGATGGCAGGAAAACTCGTCTACCGAATGGGCCATATGGATGGGAATGATCCGTTCCACCGCCGCACGAATACGGTGATGATAGGCCACAAACACATCGTGCTGTGCCGCGCGAAAGGTGATGTCGGGACATAATTCCCGCGCCTCTTTCACCCGCACGCCCATGCCCACGCCACACCGCTTGGCCTCGATGCTGGCGGCGATACAGGCCGCACCGGCTGACATGGTTGTCACCACGCCCACGGGTTTTCCACGCAACGCCGGCTCCTCTGCCTGCACGACGGAGGCAAAGTAGGAATTCATGTCGAAAAACAGCGTCCGAAACGGCGGGATCACAGGTCAGACTCCTATTGGTCAGGCCCGTGAGTATAGAACAAAAAGAGAACATTGTGCAATTTGATTTACCATCGCGCACCGAGAAATTGTCCTCTTGCGCAAAGGATGTCGTCAAATATGCACGTTCAAGCTGTCTCATCCACCCAAACCCAATGGTTCGGATGGATGCGGCACGTTGATATGTGAAACTGCTGCGATCACCGTTTATTCGAACTCGATGATCACATCATCAACCGCCAATGAATCACCGGCGGCGGCGTTGACTTTGCTGACCACGCCCTGCTTTTCAGCACGCAGGATGTTTTCCATCTTCATCGCCTCGATGGTGCACAGCGCCTGACCTTCTTGGACTTCATCACCCACTTCGACGTTTAGCTTGACGATCAAACCCGGCATCGGGCAGAGCAGCATTTTAGACGTATCTGGCGCAACCTTTTCAGGCATCAAACGGGCCAATTCGGCCTGTCGCGGGGTGCGCACATGCACTTTGACATCCGCGCCACGTGTGCGAATTCTGAACCCACCCGAGATTTTGCCAACTTTCAAGATCAACGGCGCATCCGCCACGGTCATAGTCGCCAATTGATCCCCCGGCGTCCAATCGCCACTGACCCGCAGGTCGGTGCCATCATCAAAGAACACGTTTGACCCATCCTGATCAGCCTTAATCATCACATCAAAGGATTGGCCCTGCACCGCAACATTCCAGCTCGCGCCGACTTTGCGTTCGTGGTTGTCCATTCGCCCCGACACACGGGCACGACGAATTTCCGCTACCCGGTGCATCGCAGCAGTGGCCGCAGCAATCCGGCGCAGTTCGCTTTCCGGCAGCTCAACACCTTGGAACCCATCAGGATATTGTTCCTCAATAAACGCTGTTGTCATGTCACCCGCGATAAAGATCGGGTGATCCATGACGGCAGACAGAAACGGCAGGTTATGACCAATACCCTCAACCTCGAAACTATCGAGCGCCACGCGCATCCGTTCAATCGCCTCAGCCCGGGTTGGGGCCCATGTGCAGAGTTTGGCGATCATCGGATCATAATACATGCTGATCTCGCCGCCCTCATAGACGCCGGTATCATTGCGCACGACATGGGTGTCCGCGACCACCTCGGCAGGCGGGCGATACCGGGTCAAACGGCCAATAGACGGCAGAAAACCACGATATGGGTCTTCGGCATATAGACGGTTTTCAATCGCCCAACCGTTAATTTTGACGTCCTTCTGGCTGATGCTCAGCTTTTCACCATTGGCGACGCGGATCATCTGTTCCACCAAATCAACGTCCGTAATCAGTTCAGTGATCGGATGTTCCACCTGCAAACGGGTGTTCATCTCTAGGAAATAGAAATTACGATCCCCATCTACGATAAATTCCACTGTGCCCGCGCTGGTATAGCCTACGGCCAGTGCCAATGCGACGGCCTGTTCACCCATCGCTTTACGTGTTGCTTCATCCAGAAACGGGCTTGGGGCTTCTTCGACAACTTTTTGCTGACGACGTTGGATCGAACATTCACGTTCATTCAGATAGATGCCATTGCCGTGACTGTCGCAGAGCACCTGAATTTCGATGTGGCGCGGCTGGGTCACAAATTTCTCAATGAAAATCCGATCATCGCCAAAGCTGTTGGCAGCCTCGTTCTTGGATGACTGGAACCCCTCGCGCGCTTCCTCGTCATTCCACGCGATCCTCATGCCCTTGCCGCCGCCACCCGCAGATGCCTTGAGCATCACAGGATAACCAACTTCATTGGAAATCTTCACCGCCTCGTCCGCGTCCTCGATGATGCCCATGTAACCGGGAACCGTCGAAACACCTGCTTCTTTAGCGATCTTTTTAGAGGTGATCTTGTCCCCCATCTTTTCAATCGCCCCAACAGGGGGGCCGACAAACGCCACACCAGCAGCGGCCAACGCCTCAGCGAACTTGCTGTTTTCGCTCAAGAAACCATACCCGGGATGCACAGCCTCAGCGCCGGATTCTTTGATCGCGGCCATAACCTTGTCGATGACAATATAGGACTGGTTCGCAGGGGGCGGCCCAATATGAACGGCCTCATCCGCCATCTGCACATGCAAGGCTTGCGCATCCGCGTCGGAATAAATCGCAACAGTGCCGATACCCATTTTACGGGCGGTCTTGATAACGCGGCAGGCAATCTCGCCACGGTTGGCGATCAGGATTTTCTTGAACATGAGGTGTCCTTTTGGGTCTTGAGGGAAACGCGCAAAACCGCGTCAGCCGGGGCTGCGCGGTATGCTAGATTTAAATGTCTGAAATTCAGACGATGAGAGGTTTTAAGTGGGTCAGTACCCGCGACATTTGCCGGGGTTAAGCTGGCAATAGGCGACGTTGCCGGCCGCACCGATGGCCGCGCCTTGCAGAATGCTACCACTGGTGAGCGCCGCAGCACCCGCGCCAATGACGCTACCGCCCAAGGCTTGTTCGCCAAGGTTATCGCCGCAGGCCGCAAGGCCAGCGCAGGCGGCGAAACTAAGAATGATTTTCCGAATAGACATGTACCTGATCCTTCACTGCTTTTACTTGCTTGACCAACACGGTGGGTTTCGCCCCATCCTGAATTGGCTGCAACTTTTGTCCTTTGGTGCCCCGTTTTGAGGCCCACACGCCCGCCTGAAAAGTTGGGCAGCAATGCCGTGGGTACGACACGCTGCCCAAGAGGGGAAGGGGTATGGTCTTGGTGTGCCGCAGACGTGACCGACGTGGCGTTGCCTGCTGCTTGACCCAAGCTGACGCAAACAGAGGCGTCCGCCAAGGCACAGGTTAAACGGGCCGCAAAATCGGCCAAGGATCGCTGAAATGAGGACCGCTCAAGCGACAACATGCCGATTATTCCTCAAACGCTTCGGGAAGGGAGGCGCGGGCAAGCTGTTCGTCAATGACCAACATCGCTTCATAATGCGCCGGATCAAACGGGTCCGTCGCCGGGATCACTTCGCGGCCAAACAACCACGCAAGACGCCCCGCATCCAGATTGCCGCGCTCAAAGGGTTCATCCCCAAACGCCTCCCACAATGCCTTCATAAAACCAATATCGGCCCGACGATCAGCAGCACGGCGATCAGGACGGCGCACGCGTTCGGTCAAGGGCGTTGGCCCCTTGGGGTTCGCACGACGCAATGTGAATTGAAAATCCGTCCCCGGCAGACGCCCGGGAAAACCACGATGCTTGAGCATATAATCTAGCATGATGCACCCCCGACGGTTGGGGCGCAGGTGGCGGTGGTCAGGACAGGCGCGAACGCCTGCCCTGTCGTGCTATTACTTGTACTTACCTGTGTAGGTAGGCTCCTGAGAGATCGGCTCAGGTGCAACAACAACGTATTCTTCGTCTGTCTGGCCACTGCCACACGCTGCAACGGTGGCAACAAAGCCGATCGCTGCCAGCAATTTAATGCTCTTTGACATTTAAGTCTCCTGTATCTGTTTATGGGGCACGGCACTGCTTGATGCCTCGCATACCCCGGTTCTGAGGTAAGGGATACGTGGGTATTCCTTGCGGTGACGTTACAAGAAGTGATTTGCCATTGATACCGGGTTTGGCGCAATCGGCGGCAATGTGACTCCAAAGCCTCAATTACAGGTGTTTTGGGGCATTTACCCTCAATATGTTGTGGGTGCATTACAATCCCTCCCAAATGCAGGTGTCG
>CALKXT010000084.1 GCA_938003685.1 uncultured Sulfitobacter sp.
CGTTCATACTCTGTGGTTGAAAACGGGGTTGGGTTCACGTCACGCATCGGTGCATATCCTTACTCGACTGCCCAAACGATCAGATATTATCGGAAATTTCACAAACAAAATTTTGCATGATTGACAGAATCTGATCACCGGATTATCGATTTTGAACATATGACCAGCGATGGCGTCGCTGCACATCATACCCCCTGTGGCCCGAGGCCATAAATCCTGCACGCCCGGAATTTTTTGTTTGTTCATACGCATGATCTGCGTTTGTGCCGAATTGAGGATACTTGGATGACTGATATCAACGATCGCGTTAAATTTTTTACCAGCCACAACGGCGAAAAAGCACCAATGGCGTTTTCAAGCGCTGAGTATGAGCGTCGCTTGGCCACCCTGCGCGAGATCATGGCAGAACGGGATATTCCCGCCGTGCTGATGACCTCTATGCACAACATCGCGTATTATTCTGGTTTCCTATATTGCAGCTTTGGTCGTCCCTATGGCTGCGTTGTGACACAGGATGCCTGCACCACCGTGTCGGCCAACATTGATGGTGGTCAGCCATGGCGTCGGTCTTTTGCAGATAACGTGATCTACACCGATTGGACGCGCAACAACTACTGGCGCGCGGTTGCCAGCTTGATCAACGGTGCCACCCGTTTGGGCATTGAAGGCGACCACCTGACAATTGCGTCACGTGACACTTTGAATGACATGCTGGGCGCGCCCGAATTGATCGACATCGCGCCTGCGACAATGGCCGCGCGTATGATCAAATCAGAAGAAGAAATTGTGCTGATCCGTGAAGGTGCGCGTATTGCCGATCATGGCGGCGACGCGATCCGTGCAGCCATCAAAGAAGGCACCCGCGAGATCGACGTGGCAATGGCCGGTCGTGACGCGATGGAGCTGGAAATTGCCCGTTCACATCCTGACAGCGAAATCCGCGACAGCTGGGTTTGGTTCCAGTCTGGTTTGAACACCGATGGCGCGCACAACCCTGTAACCACGCGCAAGTTGGAAAAAGGCGACATCCTGAGTCTGAACACGTTTCCAATGATCTCAAGCTACTACACCGCGCTGGAACGTACCCTGTTCATGGGTGAGCCAGACAAAGAATCCCTGCGCATGTGGGAAGCAAACGTCGCAGCGCATGAATTGGGCCTATCCTTGATCCGTCCGGGTGCCACATGTTCGGGCATTTGCGAAGAAATTAACCGTTTCTTTGCTGATCAGGGCTTGTTGCAGTACCGCTCGTTTGGGTACGGCCACTCGTTTGGTATCTTGTCGCATTACTATGGCCGCGAAGCTGGCCTTGAACTGCGCGAAGACATTGATACGGTGCTTGAAGCGGGCATGGTTGTGTCGATGGAGCCAATGCTTTGGGTTCCAGAAGGCACTGCTGGTGCGGGCGGTTACCGCGAACATGACATTCTGGTCGTGGGTGGCAACCAAACCGAAAACATCACGAAATTCGCTTATGGACCAGAGGCGAATATCATCGACTAAAAGGAAATCACAGGCATGCTGACAAATGACGTTTTGGACAAATGGGATCGTGAAAACTTTTTCCACCCCTCCACACATCTGGCCCAGCATGCCCGTGGCGACAGCGCTTCCCGCATTGTTGCGGGGGCGCAAGGTAGCCATATCGTTGACCGCGATGGCACTGAAATTCTAGACGGGTTTGCCGGGCTTTACTGTGTGAATGCGGGCTACGGTCAGAAACCGATTACCGATGCGATTGCAGCCCAAGCGGCTGAACTGCCTTACTATCATTCCTACGCTGGCCACGGCACTGAGGTGTCGATTACCCTTGCCAAGATGGTGATGGAGCGCGCGCCTGATCATATGTCCAAAGTGTATTTCGGCCTTGGCGGGTCAGATGCCAATGAGACCAACATCAAGCTGATCTGGTATTACAACAATATCCTTGGCCGCCCTGAGAAAAAGAAAATCATTAGTCGTTGGCGTGGTTATCACGGTTCTGGCCTGATGACGGGATCGCTCACTGGGCTGGAATTGTTCCATCGCAAGTTTGATCTGCCGCTTGCCGGTGTTCTGCATACAGAAGCGCCTGATTTTTTCCGCCGCGCGGACCTGAACCAGACAGAGGCTGAATTCGTCGCGCATTGCGTGCAAAAGTTAGAAGATATGATCGCAGCTGAAGGCGCTGACACCATCGCTGCGTTCATTGGCGAACCGGTTTTGGGCACAGGCGGTATTGTACCGCCCCCTGCCGGATATTGGGAAGCCATCCAAGCTGTACTGGACAAGCATGACATCCTGTTGGTTGCAGACGAAGTGGTAACCGGGTTTGGCCGTTTGGGCACGATGTTTGGATCAGAGCACTATGGGATGAAGCCCGATTTCATCACCATTGCGAAGGGCCTGACATCTGCCTATGCGCCGCTGTCTGGATCAATCGTATCCGACAAGGTCTGGAAAGTGCTGGAAGACGGGACCGATGAAAATGGCCCATTGGGACATGGCTGGACATATTCAGCACATCCAATTGGCGCCGCGGCAGGTGTTGCAAACCTAGAACTCATCGACGATTTGAATTTAATTGAGAATGCCAAGACTGTTGGTGCCTATCTGAATGCAGGACTGCGTGACGCGCTTGGATCACACCAAAACGTAGGCGATATTCGCGGTGTTGGGATGCTGTGCGCGTTGGAGTTTGTCCAAGACCGTGTTGCGCGAACATTTTATGACCCATCTGAGAAAATTGGTGTCCAGATTGCGGCTGCTTTGTTGGGCAAAGGCGTGATTGGGCGCGCCATGCCACAAGGGGATATCTTGGGCTTTGCACCACCATTTTGTCTTACAACAACCGAAGCTGATGAGATTATCAGCAAGACACAAACAACAGTAGAGGAAGTTCTCGGCAAACAATGAAAATTACTGAATTCTTTTGAGAATAAAGGGATTTTGAGCAGTCAAACCTGTTGCAAACGATTTAATCCTGTGTTCTCTTTCCTGAATAACTTGCCAAAAAGGCATGAACATACACCTGGGGAGGTGCCGCTTGTCTGGTACAGCAACTAACGACGGTTTCGTCGTCTTTGATCGCGTTCAAAAAAGCTATGATGGCGAAAATCTCGTTGTAAAGGACTTGAACCTTTCCATCGGCAAAGGTGAATTTTTGACAATGCTTGGGCCCTCAGGGTCTGGTAAGACCACATGCCTGATGATGTTGGCCGGATTCGAAACGGCAACGCATGGCGATATTTTGTTGGACGGTAAGCCGATCAATAACATCTCGCCGCACAAGCGTGGCATTGGCATGGTGTTCCAAAATTACGCCCTGTTCCCGCACATGACGATTGCTGAAAATCTGTCGTTTCCCTTGGAAGTGCGCAAAATGGGTAAGTCTGAACGCGAAGAGCGTGTTCAACGTGCGCTCGATCTGGTTCAGATGGGTGAATTTGGTGGACGCCGCCCCGCGCAATTGTCCGGTGGTCAACAACAGCGTGTTGCCCTGACCCGCGCCTTGGTCTTTGAACCTGATCTGGTGTTGATGGATGAACCGCTTGGTGCGCTTGACAAACAGCTGCGAGAAACCATGCAATTTGAGATTAAGCGCATCGCGGATGACCTTGGCATCACAGTTGTCTACGTGACGCACGACCAAACTGAGGCATTGACCATGTCTGACCGCGTCGCCGTATTTGAAGATGGCCGTATTCAACAATTGGCCCCACCAGATGAATTGTATGAAGCACCGCAAAATAGCTTTGTTGCGCAATTTATCGGTGAAAACAACACTCTAGAGGGTGTTGTTAAAGAGATAAAAGACGGCGTTGCATTGGTTCAGCTTGATGATGGCAGCTTGATTGATGCCAAGCCTGTGAATGTCGATAAGGCTGGGGATCGTACCCAAGTTTCAATCCGCCCAGAACGTGTGGAATTTGACATGAGCCGCCTGAATCCTGGTTCACATACCCTCAAGGCTGAGGTGCTGGAATTCATCTATATGGGTGATATTTTCCGAACCCGCCTGCGGGTTGCCGGGAACGACAACTTTATCGTTAAAACCCGAAACGCACCCGATCAGGTACGTTTGAAGCCGGGCACAACCGTCGAAATTGGTTGGCAGGCCGAGGATTGCCGCGCGTTGGACGCATAAACGCGCGTGTCATGTCGCCACCACGTCTGTGGTGTGTGATCAAAAAGGGCTGTGATCAAACCCGATATCACTGCCTTAACGATTAAAACGGGTAATACTGGGAGAACCTAAATGAAATTGACCAAAACGCTTCTGGCATCCACGGCACTTACTGTTGCTGCTGGCATGTCTTTCGCAGATGGCCACATGGCCAACGAGATGACCATCGTAAGCTGGGGTGGCGCATACTCTGCATCACAGCAAAACGCCTATCACACACCTTATTCCGAAAACACAGGCACTAAGATCATCAATGATGAATCTTCTGCTGAAGCCGTTTCAAAGCTGCGTGCCATGAAAGAAGCTGGCAACGTGACATGGGATGTTGTTGACGTTGTTGCTGCGGACGCTCTGCGTCTGTGTGACGAAGGTCTGGCGATGGAAATCGACGCGGACACCATGTTGGCAGATGCGCCTGATGGCACAAAAGCATCCGAAGACTTTGGCGACCTGTTGGTTGGCGACTGCTTTATCCCGCAGATCGTTTATTCAACAACAGTCGGCTACCGTACCGATTTGGTTGGTGACACTGCGCCAACAGACATCTGTGCATTGTTTGATACAGAAACCTATCCTGGCAAGCGTGCCCTTGAAAAGCGCCCTATCAACAACATGGAATGGGCTCTGCTCTGTGACGGTGTTGCTAAAGGCGAAGTGTATGACGTTCTGGAAACAGAAGAAGGTCAGCAGAAGGCGCTGGATAAGCTGGCAACCATCAAAGACGACGTGATCTGGTGGTCTGCTGGTGCTGACACGCCACAGCTTTTGGCTGACGGCGAAGTTGTGATGGGTTCTACCTACAACGGCCGTCTGTTTGCTTTGATCGAAGAGCAAAAGCAGCCTGTTGCAATGCTTTGGGACGCGCAAGTGTTTGACCTTGACGGTTGGATCATTCCAGCTGGCCTGCCAGACGATCGCAAAGCCCGTGCACTTGACTACATCATGTTTGCCACAGACACACAGCGTCTGGCGGATCAGGCCAAGTACATTTCATACGGTCCTGCGCGTAAATCTTCTGCACCGCTGGTTGGTCAGCACGCAGAGCTGGGTATCGATATGGCACCACATATGCCAACCGATCCAGAAAACGCCAAGAACACGTTCTTGTATAACTACGAGTTCTGGGCGGATTATCGCGACGACATCGACGCGAAATTCCAAGCATGGTTGGTGCAGTAAGCCTGTTTTGAAATACGGCGGGGGCCTTCGGGCCCTCGCCACCCCACTTAGGAGCGCGCACCATGCCCAAAGGCTATATCATTGCCCACATCACTGTGACCGATCCCGAAGCGTACAAAGAATACGTGGAGCGTGATACGCCAATTCTGCAAGGGCTCGGCGGTCAATTCGTCGTCCGCGGTGGTCCATCAGAAGTCATGGAAGGCAGCGCAAATGACCGTCACGTGGTCATTGAGTTCCCGAGTTATCAAGCGGCTTTGAACGCTTATCACGATCCTGAATATCAAGAAGTTGCTGAAATCCGCCGCCGTACGGCTGAGAGCACTATTATCGTCGTGGAGGGCGCAGCATGAGCGATACAACCAACAATGGTCCGGTTCTTGCCGCTGACGGCACGCCGCTTAAGAAATCACTAAGACGCGCGCTGCGGATGCAGAAAATGCGTGCCTTGGCATTGATCGCACCTTTGCTGATCTTTGTATTGGTGACGTTTGTCGCCCCTATTGCAGACATGCTGTTCCGATCTGTCGAGAACGATATCGTGTCCGACACCCTGCCCCTGACCGTTGAAGAATTGGCCAAGTGGGATCCTAACTCAACCGAAGCGCCTGACGAGGCGGTGTTCAAAGCGCTTGCCGTTGATTTCAAAGCTGCGGTCGCTGAAAAAGCACACACGCGACTTGGGTCACGTTTGAATTATGAAATGACGGGGCTTTCGTCACTATTTCGCAAGACGGGTCGCAAGGCCAAGAAGTTCGACTTGGAAACTGGTACTGACTTTAAAACGCAATTTGAGGATATCGACAAAGACTGGGTTGACCCCGAAGTCTGGCAGACGATCCACACCTATTCACCGACCTTGACCAGTGGTTATTTCCTCAATGCCATCGACATGCAGAAATCGCCTGATGGTCCCGAGATGCGCCCTGAGAACCAACAAATTTATCTCAAGCTGTTTTGGCGGACCTTGGTGATGTCAGTCATGATCACCTGTTCGTGCATTTTGCTGGGCTATCCTGTGGCGTGGATTTTGGCCAACTTGCCACCGCGTACCGCGAACATGTTGATGATCCTTGTTCTATTGCCGTTCTGGACGTCGCTTTTGGTGCGGACATCCGCGTGGAAAGTGATGTTGCAACAACAAGGTGTGATCAACGAAACGCTGGTCTGGTTGGGTATTGTTGGCACGGATGATCGTCTGGCGCTGATTAACAATCAAACCGGTACGATCATTGCGATGACGCATATTTTGCTGCCCTTCATGATCTTGCCGCTGTATTCGGTGATGGCCACAATCCCGCAAACCTATCTGCGCGCGGCTAAATCAATGGGTGCAACCAACTGGACAGCCTTCTGGCGCGTGTATTTTCCGCAATCAGTGCCAGGTATCGGCGCGGGGTCGATCCTCGTGTTCATCCTTGCGATTGGCTATTATATCACACCTGAAATCGTTGGTGGTACGTCTGGTACGTTCATCTCAAACCGGATCGCCTATCACATTTCCAGCTCGCTAAACTGGGGCTTGGGGGCCGCATTGGGTGCGATCCTGCTCGCTGCCGTAATGATGCTTTATTATGCCTATGACAAAATCGTCGGCATCGACAATGTTAAGCTGGGGGGCTGATCTGATGGCTGCTTTGACACCTATTTCACGCAAACCCGTTAGCTTTTATGTGCCCGTGGTTGCCGCCTTTGGCGCTCTCGCTGGATTGTTCGTTGGAACCGCACAAGGAAGCGGACTAATGGGCATCGTTTTTGGCGCAATCCTTATGGGTGCGGTTGCGTTTGTACTGACCAAGCTGATCCCAAATGAACGGGTGGGTCGCTGGGGGCTGTTTGGCGTTTTGGTTATTGCTGGCGTCTTATTGGGTGGCATACCCGGATTGATCATCGGTGGTGCCTTTGGTTGGTTTTTTGGCTGGTTGACCTTTTGGTTGTTTGAAGGTCGCTATCGCGGGCATCTGGCACCCTTCCTCACGCCGGGCCAAGTGTTGTGGCACTATGCGTTTCGCGTCATCTGTGGTTCGATCTTTGTCTTTTTGATCACGCCGATCATTGTGGTCATGCCGCTTAGCTTTAATGCGCAGGACTTCTTTACCTTTACGCCTGAAATGCTGCGTTTTGATCCGGCTGGATACTCGCTCAAGCATTACCGCGATTTCTTTAATAACGAAGATTGGCAAAATGCGGTGCGTAACTCGATCCGTATTGCCCCTGTTGCCACGCTCTTGTCTGTTGGTTTCGGCACGCTTGCTGCGATTGGTTTAAGCCAACCGCACGTGCCGTTCCGTCGTGCGATTATGGCGGTGTTGATTTCACCAATGATTGTGCCGCTGATCATCTCTGCGGCTGGCATGTACTTCTTTTACAGCCGCATTGGCTTGCAAGGCACGTATATCGGTGTGGTTCTGGCGCACGCAGCACTTGGTATTCCGTTTGTGATTATCACCGTAACGGCCACGCTGGTTGGTTTTGACAACTCATTGACCCGCGCTGCGGCTAATATGGGGGCCAGCCCGGTGCGCACGTTCTTTAAGGTACAAATGCCCTTGATCTTGCCCGGTGTTATTTCTGGGGGCTTGTTCGCCTTTATCACCTCGTTTGATGAAGTTGTGGTGGTGTTGTTTGTGGGGTCCGCTGGTCAAAAAACCCTGCCTTGGCAAATGTTCACCGGTTTGCGCGAACAGATCAGCCCAACCATTCTGGCAGTTGCGACATTGCTTGTTGCCATCTCGATCCTGTTGTTGACCACGCTAGAACTTCTGCGCCGCAGATCAGAGCGCCTACGCGGTATCACTCCAACGTAAGCTGGACACTGCTGGCAGATCTATCAAAGAATATGGTTGGGGCGCACGTATCAGTGCGCCCCAAATTGTTTAGAGAATGAATTTTAGATATACGTAAATTGACAGAAGCGCCTATCATCGGTCCTATTCCTGCCGTCACATCGCCAAAATTGTCCGTTAATCAAGGTGCTTCAGCTACAAGAGGCACCACGCCAATGTCACACTTGCCCGATCCCAACGATCCGCGTCACGCGCGCATGTTTGAACTGCTGCGCCAAACGGAACAGGCCGCCTATACGACAGATCGCTTGAACATGACGAGTGTGGCTGAACTTGATGAACGGGTTGCTGCAAAGCTCAAAGAAACCGCAGTACAATCACTGCGGTTCTCTGATTTCAAGCCAAAGAAGCGTTAAGAAGCCGCGCAGTCATTCATACTGATTTATCTCGCGCTGCGCGTATCTATTCGACAGTGCCGCGGAAACCGGTGGCGACAACAAATTTTTCAGAACTGTCAGAGCGGCTGGCAGGTGGTTTGAAATTTGCCACTTTGGTAAAGCGTTGTTTGAGCAACTTTTGCAAATCGCCCTCGGCCCCACCGGCCAGAACTTTGGCGACAAATGTGCCGCCTTCCTCAAGGACATCAAAAGCGAAATAGGCCGCCGCTTCGCACAGTGCGATGATGCGCAGGTGGTCGGTTTGTTTGTGCCCAGATGCAGAGGCGGCCATGTCTGACATCACCACATCTGCCTTGCCACCCAGCCATTCTTTGACCTGTTGGTCTGCGTCGTCTTCCATGAAATCAAGTTGATACAATTCACAGCCAGCGATTGGTTCCATCTCTTGTAGGTCAATGCCCAGAATGGTGCCCACGGCCTTACCGCCGCGTTCTGCCAAGACGTTGCAGCGTTTTACGGCCACCTGACACCAACCGCCCGGCGCACAGCCCAGATCAACGATACGTGCGCCCGGAACAAGGAACCGATATTTGTCGTCCAATTCCAACATTTTGTAGGCGGCCCGCCCGCGATAGCCTTCGGCCTTGGCACGTTTGACATAGGGGTCGTTCAACTGGCGTTGCAGCCAACGGGTCGAACTGGTCGTGCGCCCGCGCGCCGACTTAACTTTGACTTTTAGGTCGCGTTCACCGCGCCCAGAGGTGTTTTTGCCATCAGGGATTTTGGCCATCAGTATTTACCTTCTTCCAATACGCCATCGGCGCTCATTTGCGCATATAGCAGGCCTTCGCGCAGACCGCGATCCGCAACTGACAATCTATCTGTGGGCCAACAACGCATCAACGCTTGCAAAATGGCGACCCCAGACATGATCAGCGCAGAACGGTCCTGACCAATGCGCGGATCAGCCCGCCTGCCCCCCGGCCCCATCGCCAGATAAGAATGGATCACCTTGTCGATTTCTTGGCTGCTCATATGCAAGCCATCTACTTTGGTTCGGTCATAACGTTTCAGGCCTAAATGGCTGGCCGCAACTGTTGTGACGGTGCCAGAGGTGCCAACGATCTGGAACCGTTTTTGTGGCTGTGCAGATTGATAGGGTTTAAAGTTCGCTAGGTTCTCTTCGAAAAACCACGACATCAGCGCAAAACGTGCAGCATCATCTTCGACGTCCGCGAATTGATCGCGTAAGGTCGCCACACCCAAAGGCACAGAAATCCAATCCACGACCTTGGCCGCCGGTATATCGCTTAACGCTTGGGTGAACCCAGAATGGAGCCGCATGATCGATTGTGCGCGGTCTGCTTTGGGCACGTGTTTAATATCAATCCATACCAATTCGGTTGATCCGCCACCGATATCGACGACCAACAGGTTCTCTGTTTTACGGCTGACCAGTGGCGCGCATGAAATTACCGCTAGCTGCGCTTCTTCCTCGGGTTTGATGATATCTAGACGCAGTCCAGTCTCGCGATGGATACGGCGCATGAATTCTTCGCCGTTCAAAGCACGACGACAGGCTTCGGTTGCGACCAGACGCATCCGGCGGACTTTGTTGCGGCGTAGCTTTTGCTGACAGATGCGCAATGCCTGAATGGTGCGCGCCATTGATCCGCGCGACAATCGCCCGGTTTTTTCCAGACCCGATCCCAGTTGGACGGATTTGGAAAAGCTGTCGACCACATGAAAACCGCTGCCCTTGGGCTGCGCGATCAACATACGGCAACTATTTGTGCCCAGATCAAGGGCCGCATAGAGTTCGGACGATCTGGGCGGAACTGGCGCGGGGCTCAGAGCCGACAATGGGTCCGTCGTTTGTGTCGTATCGAGCGCCCCCGCACCTTTGGGACGCTGTGGCGCCATGGTTTGCGCCTTTCATATCGAGTTGGGTTCAACGTAGTGGTTGCGCTGCATCCGCGCAAGCGGGATCGCAGGTCATTTTGCCCTGTCTTGTTGCCTTTCATAATGTTGTTGAGGATTTTGACCCTGTTGCGCCCTCGTGATCTGCCGACAGAGGCACTACAGTTGCACCAAGTCGCTGACAGCCTGCGTTCTGTCGAAAAACGCCATCGTCAATCTGCGCGCGTCGATTACAGAGGGCGCAGGACATTCTTTCGGGAGGAAGGAATCACATGCCACAGGTTATCATCGTTTATTGGCGCGACATCCCTGCTCAAGTGATTGTGGGCAAAGGGCGTCGGGCGGCAAAACGTCAGCTTCCAGAACGCTTTGAACAGGCGATTGATCGCGCTGCAATGAAGGTGGGCGCTGGAGATACCGATGCTTACCTTGCCGAATGGCGCAAGGCCGCCCCGGTTGAGGTTGCTGGTGACAGTGATGATGTGGTGGCTGATGCCGAACTCTCTCGAATTGATGTTGAATATGACCGCGCCCGTATCAAGGCGCTGATTGACAACGACGGCTGGGCCTAAGAGCGCGCCCCATGTTCAAGGATAATATCATGGCTTTATTGAATTTCCGCCGCAAAGAAGTTGCGCCCACTCTGCCAGTCGCAGAAATCGAAGCGTTCATGCAAGATTACTCTATCGAGGTAATGCCGCGCACCGCTGAGAAGGTTGAGGACTTTACCGCCCTCCTGCCTTCCAAGACACGTGTGTATGTCGCACATATCGAAGGCACGCCGATTGAGGAAATGGTCGCAACCGCCAAGCGTTTGAATGCAGATGGCTATACCGTCATGCCACACTTTCCGGCGCGTATCATCAAAGACAAGGCGACACTGGCAAACTGGATTGCGATGTATCAGGGCGAAGCTAACGTAAAGCAGGCCTTGTTGCTGGCTGGTGGCGTTGCGACGCCGCACGGTGATTTCTCGGACTCCATGCAGTTGGCCGAAACAGGTCTGTTTGATGAGGCCGGTTTTGAGCGTCTGCATTTTGCGGGCCATCCTGAAGGCAACCGCGATATCGACGCCAAAGGCACAGCTGGTGTGGATGCGGCCTTGAAATGGAAAAACGAATTCCAAACCCGCACGGATGCCCAAATGGCGCTGGCCACACAATTTGCGTTTGAGGCCAAGCCAATCATCGCTTGGGCCGACAGCCTGAAAGACGCAGGTATCACCCTGCCCGTCCACATTGGCATTGCGGGCCCTGCAAAACTGCAAACCCTGATCAAATTTGCCATTGCCTGCGGTGTTGGCCCGTCCCTAAAAGTGCTGCAAAAGCGCGCGATGGACGTGACCAAGCTGCTGTTGCCGTACGAGCCAACCGAGGTGATCAGCGAATTGGCTCTGCACAAGGCTGCCAATCCAGACTTTAACATTTCTCATGTGCATTTCTTTCCGCTTGGCGGGATCAAAACCAATGCGAATTGGGCAATTGAGAACGGCGGCGATGCTGCCACACCTGCAAACCTTTCCTAAAGGACTACACCCATGACCCGCACCGTCGTCGAATCCAAAACCAAGACAGCCATCATCGGCTTTGACCAACCGTTCTGCGTGATCGGTGAGCGGATCAACCCAACGGGCCGCAAAATTCTGGCCGAAGAACTGGAGCGTGGTGATTTCAGCCGTGTTGAGGCAGATGCGATTGCGCAGATGGCCGCAGGTGCCAACATTCTTGATGTGAACTCGGGGGCGGTGTTTTCCAACAAGATGGCCGAAGATCCCCGTTATGCGGACAACAACTTTGTTGAGCCGATGTTGATGCCTGAAATGATCAAACGCGTGCAAGCCATTGTTGATACACCAATTTGTATCGACAGCTCGGTGCCCGGTGCGTTGGAAAACGGGTTGAAGGCCTGTGAAGGACGTCCCTTGCTGAACTCTGTGACAGGTGAAGAAGAACGCCTTGAGTTGGTTTTGCCGTTGGTCAAAAAATACAACGTGCCTGTTGTGGCAATTTCCAACGATGACACAGGCATTTCAGAAGACCCTGACGTGCGCTTTGCTGTGGCGAAAAAGATCGTCGAACGCGCCGCTGATTTCGGTATTCCAGCACACGACATTGTGGTTGATCCATTGGTGATGCCAATTGGTGCAATGGCAACGGCGGGACATCAGGTGTTTACGCTGGTCCGCCGTCTGCGCGAGGAGTTGGGCGTAAACACGACTTGCGGCGCCTCAAACATCAGCTTTGGTTTGCCAAACCGTCACGGCATCAACAACGCCTTCCTGCCAATGGCGATGGGCGCTGGTATGACATCTGCGATCATGAACCCTGTTGGCCTGCCGGTGAATGCAACCAAGATCGCTGAGAAGAAGGCAGAACTTGCCGCCCTTGGTGTAGTCTTGCCCGAAGGCATGGATGATGAAGCCTTTGTGCAGTTGTTCGGTATGGGCTCTACCCTGCCACGTGCAGGCAAGGAAATGGAAGCAATCCGCGCTGCGAACTTCCTGTTTGATCGTGATCCGCATGGCGGTGATTGGATCAAATTTAATAAGGTTGCCCCCAAAGCAGGCCAAGAAGGCCGTGGGCGTGCAGGTCGCGTTGGTGGCCGCCGTCGCGGGTAAGTCTTTGTAATATTTAAATGTGTAATAGCCCTCGATGTAGATCATCGGGGGCTTTTTTGATTTCACACGTTTGGTATTCAGTAAATTTCAGCAACCGGCAGAATGGTAACGCGGAATTAACGCACCGCCCGCTAAAACAAGCGCACCCCGAGCATATTACGGAGCGTTTAGAATGTTGCTGACCTTTGATTTTGCAGTTCATGACCGATATGTCTGAACACTTATCACTACATGGAAAGCTTGATTTGGCCGCTGTTGGCAGGCTTCATGCCGATCTGTTGGCGCGGATCGGTCAGGATATCACCCTTGATATGGCCCACGTCACACACCTTGGCGGGCTGTGTATGCAGACGATGCTTGCTGCGGCAAGAAGCACCCGTGAGGCGGGCTGTTCGTTTCGCATTACCCATACCAGTGACCGCGTGCTGGGACAACTTGCAGCCATGGGCATGACCCCTGAAACCCTCATGGAGGGGCGTATATGACGCTTGAAATTTTGGCCGTTGATGACAGTCGTACCATGCGTGATATGATCCGCCTTGCGCTCTTACCGGCGGGTTTCACCGTACATACAGCTGACGATGGGATACATGGGATTGATGTTTTAGAAGGCATAACCCCAGACGCTATCATTACTGATATTAACATGCCGCGGATGGACGGATTTGGGTTTATTGATGCGGTTCGTATACAGGACAAACACCGCACTACACCGATCCTTGTGCTGACCACCGAAGCCGCACCTGACCTGAAAAACCGTGCCCGCGAGGCGGGTGCAACAGGGTGGATTGTGAAACCATTTGATCCCAAAAAGCTGGTTAAAGCGCTGCAAATGGTTGCCGGATAGAGGCACCAGCAGATGAACACTTCCAACGATCCGATGGCGGAAATCCGTGTTTCATTCTTTATCGAATGTGAAGAGCTGCTGGAGGCTTTGCAGGCAGGATTGCAGACTATTGAGAATGGCGACGACGATGCCGAAACCATCAATGTAATCTTTCGCGCGGTTCATTCTATAAAAGGTGGGGCTGGCGCATTTGGTTTGGAGGGCCTCGTTCGATTTGCGCATCGGTTTGAGACAATATTGGACGAAGTCCGATCAGGGCGAATGCAGATCGAATGCGAAACCTTAAAGCTGTTCTTTCAGGCCGCAGACCATCTTTCTGATTTGGTGCGGGCCAATCGAGATGCCAACCCTATGCCAGACATGGCAACGCACAAAATATTGTCTCAACTGGATACTTTGATGGGTGACTTGAATGGGGACAAGCCGGATGTAGAACCAGAAATCGAATTTCAGCCAATGGGCATTTCTCTGGACATCGACGTAGATGAGATGAGCCAAACTGAATCTCTCGAAGTAACTGACCTTTCGTCACTTCCAGATTTGATTGATTTAACATCAAATCAACACAACATTCCGCCAACACTTCCAATGTACTCAATTCACTTCGCCCCGTTTGCAGAATTGTTCGAAACGGGGAACGAGCCGTTCCTATTGCTGCAAGGCCTACGTGATTTGGGTAAGGCAACGATGTCCTGCGATTTTAGTAAAACCCCAAATCTCAAAGCACTTGCACCAGAGGTTCCGTACATGAGTTGGGAAGTTCAACTCGAAACAGATGTCGACCAAGCCGAGATCATATCCATCTTTGAGTTTGTTGAAGGACTTTGTATCCTAAGTATTCAGTGCGATGGGATATTATCTGATGACACGCATGTTGCATCTGAACCAGCGCGCCCTCAAGAGGCCACCTCAGTACTGGAAAACCTTGATGTGGCACCGCAATCAGCGGACACAAAGGCACTTATTTCTTCCCTGAAACCAATATCCAAGCCTACCCCTGCACCTTCACAACCAATACGCGTTGATCTGGACCGCATTGAAAGGCTGGTTAATCTTGTTGGTGAATTGGTCATTAATCAGGCGATGCTTAGCCAAAGCCTTGAGCAATCAGGCTTATCGCCACATTCTGACGCTATGAATGGGTTGGAAGAGTTTCAACGCCTTACGCGCGATATACAAGACAGCGTCATGATGATCCGGGCGCAGCCGGTTAGGTCATTGTTTCAACGTATGTCGCGGATTGTCCGCGAGGCCTCAAACTCAGTCGAAAAAGACGTCCGCTTACACACCGAAGGTGAAGCCACAGAAGTTGACAAAACCGTAATTGAACGGCTCGCTGACCCTTTGACCCATATGATCCGCAATGCAGTAGATCACGGATTAGAACCCACAGAAATACGTATCGCAGCGGGTAAACCTGCACAGGGGCGCATAAAGCTCACTGCCGCACACCGTTCTGGCCGGGTTATCATTGAAGTCGCTGATGATGGCGCAGGTATTGATCGGCCTAAGGCCTTTGAGATCGCAGTGAGCAAAGGATTGATTTCTGCTGACGCTCAATTGAGTGATGTCGAGATTGATAACCTATTGTTTTTACCAGGATTCTCCACTGCATCAGTTGTGTCTGATTTGTCGGGTCGCGGCGTAGGAATGGATGTTGTTCGCACTGCGATTCAAGCCTTAGGTGGGCGCATTGCGATTACGTCAGTAACTGGTGTGGGAACAACATTTTCGATATCCCTGCCTCTGACATTAGCGGTCCTAGATGGCATGGTTATTGACATTGCAGGTGAAACACTAGTCTTGCCTTTGAACTTAGTGATAGAAACGCTTACACTTTCTCAAAATGACGTCGAAATGGTCCATCCAGGTCAATGCATTGTGCAGGTGCGCGGCAAGTTTGTCCCTCTCTTTGATCTGGGGATGGAATTGGGATATCGCCCACAAGTCACCTGTTATGAAGACGTTGTTGTGTTACTCATTGTACATGATGATGGAAGTCAGGTTGCACTCATAATCGACAACATCGTTGATCAACGACAGGTGGTCATTAAAGGCCTTGATGAAAGCTTTTATCGGGCACCGGGTATCGCAGCAGCCACAATTTTGGGCGACGGACAGATTGCGCTTATCCTTGATCCTTCTGATATTATTACCCATGCAATGCGCCATCCAGTGATGGTACAAACTCCAATGGAAACAGGGATACCGGCATGAGCAGTGTAGATATCCCCACAACAATTGAACTTTTAACCTTCCAGTTGTTTGATCAAGAGTACGCACTCGATATCATGTTCGTGCGTGAAATCCGTGGCTGGACCTGTGCGACGCCGCTACCCCATGCGCCGCATTACATGAAAGGTGTAATTAACCTACGCGGAACAGTGTTACCGGTGATGGATTTGGGCGAACGGTTGGGTATGGAACCGCGTAAGCATGGCGATCGTAATGTTATTATCGTTGTCAAACATGGAAAGACAATGACCGGCTTATTGGTGGATGCTGTGTCTGATATTATCGCGTTGACACCAGAAGACTTACAACCACCGCCTGACATGACCATTTCTGGGTCAGCCAATGTTGTAAGCAGTTTGAGCCTCATTGATGCGCGAATGATCCGCGTTCTTGACCTTGATGCGACAATCACATTGCCGAAATATGTTGCTGCCTGATGAAAACAGCTATGAAAAATGTAAATTTAGACAAGCATAGTTTTCAAGCGATTGCTGATTTAGCCTATCGTGAAAGCGGGTTAACACTTGTTGATGAAAAAATAATGATGATCCAATCTCGACTACGTCATCGCCTGCGCGCTTTGAAATTAGATAATTTTACTGATTATTGTGATTTTGTCTTATCAGAGAGTGGATATGATGAAAGAAAACAGCTGATTTCGGCTTTAACGACAAATGTTTCGCATTTTTTCCGTGAGAACCATCACTTTGAGGTGCTGTTGAGCCTCGTGAAGCAAAAGCTTCCCACGCTTCGAAATGGGGGCCGCCTCCGTATCTGGTCAGCAGGATGTTCTAATGGCCAAGAAGCTTTGTCCGTAGCTATAAAATTGTATGAAGCCATACCCGACATATCCAGGCTAGATGTGCGCATCCTTGCGACAGATATTGACCCGAAAGTTGTGCAGTTTGCGCGAACTGGATGCTACTCTGAACGACTGATGAACGGCGTTGTATGTGATTTACGCGAAAAGTATTTTTCCCAAGATATCGATCTAAACGACGAGAAAACCTATACAGCACGATCCGAGGTCCACTCACTTGTCCAATTTAATGAACTGAATTTACTTGGATCTTGGCCAATGCAGGGTAATTTCGATGCAATTTTCTGTCGAAATGTAGTGATATACTTTGATGCAAAAACGCAAACGGCCTTGTGGCCACGCTTTCACCAGATGTTAAAATCTGACGGAGTGTTTTTCTTGGGTCATTCTGAACGTATCGCAGACCCTTCGACCTTTGGGTTTCGCTGTTCTGGGCCAACAACGTACACCCCAATCATGGCCTGAAATTCAACGGTAAACTGCGCGATTACAACCACTAAAAGGATACTATGACTTGGCACTGCGGGATCAAATTCGGATTTTGGTTGTCGATGATATGTCAACCAGCCGTGGATTAATCACTCAAGCGTTGGATGGATTTGGTGTGCGCAATGTTATAACGGCTGAGAACGGAAAGCAGGCTTTAGAAACACTGGCGAAACATCCAGTTCACCTCGTAATTTCGGATTATAACATGCCTGAAATGGATGGTTTACAGTTGCTACATTATTTGCGCGCATCCCCAAAAACTAAAGGTGTTGGTTTCGTATTGATCACGGGACGTGCCGAACAGCAGATAATTGACCACGGTAAAAAACTGGGCATGAATAACTATCTTAAAAAACCATTTAATCCTGATCAACTGCGCGGCTGTCTTGAAATGGTTGTTGGACGGCTGTAGTGACTGCATCAAGTGAGATACATGGTAAACAAAACCTATCAACTCTGATGCAAGAACTGTCAGTGTACCTTGATGATTTGTCGCAGCTGACCCATCGGGTGGAAAACGCAGTAAGCGATCAACATTGTTTGATTCCGTCACTGCAAGAGAACACAATCAAACAACTTCAAAGTCTGGATTATATTCGTCAAGCTTTGAACGATCTTGCGACGCTCACCCTGATCTTAGGAGAATGCGGTTTTCAAGATGTAGTATCCTCTGAAATCAGAGACGAAATGATGGAAAAGTTAAATTTGAACGACGTAAAGCTTATGGTTTGTAAGGGGCACAAAAGTTTCACGGATCGCGATGTTAGCGCCAGCTATGGAGATTTTGACTTTTTTGATCGTGGTGATTGATTTATGACCACTTAGTGTACTCAATCTAAAATCACTCTGGTACTGTTTAAAAAATTTCCAAACCGTTTCCCGCCGACGCTATGATTTCGGAGGCTCGCAGTTCTGGTGTTCCAAGTTCACGCGCAGTTTTTTGTTTCGCAACTCCGGTGGTGGGCCAGAATAAGATATGGCGCGCTGCGTCTCCACCAAGAGATTGAGACAGGCATGGTATTTTCTCACTTTCCAAGAAACTCAATGTAAACATACAATTGGCAGCCCCAACGCCTGACAAGCCGCTAATCATTTGGGCACCGCCAAAGGCCTTTGCGCGCAATCGGCCCCGCTTGGCCCCAAGTTTCAAGAGGTCATTAATTAATAACTCCATGGAATGGACACCAGCAGCATCGCAACGCGCCTCACGTTGGGTACGACTTGCAATTAACATATGGTTCATTCCACCCACCCTTGCCAATGGATCCCAGAGGCAACAGGCAACGCAAGACCCCAATAATGTTGAGATCGCCAAGTCCGGTTCGTCAGACACTGCATGTTCACCCTGCGTTATGATAAGTCGTTTATTATTCATCGGGCATTCCGGCGTGATTTTAAGCGGTGATGATCAATTGCTTGATTGATAGCGGGGCCAATCTGTTCAAGAGGTAGTTGTTTATCAACGACACCTAGCTTCCAAGCTGCTTTTGGCATGCCGTAGACCACGCTGGTTTCTTCGTCCTGTCCAATTGTGAATGCACCTGAGCGGTGAAGGAGTTGCATGCCAACAGAACCATCCCGACCTAAACCAGTTAAAATCACCGCAATGACGTCATGGCCAAATGGTGCTGCGGATGAGAAAAGTGTATCCACCGATGGGCAATGCGCCGCAGATTCAATATTTGATCGTAAATATGTTTGCCAACTACCGTTGCGTTGCACCAATTCTGTGTGGGCTCCTTGTTCGGGTGCCAGCACGATTTGCCCGGGTCCAAGAGTAAAGCCGTTGCTTGCAAAGCTGACGTCTTGAACCAAGTTTTTGTTTAAGAGATGCGAGAAACTGACCAAGAACGTAGCTGGCATGTGCTGAACAATGACAACTGGCGGGCCGTCAACGCGCAATGCAGGTAAAACCGTTTCGAGCGCATTTACACCTCCCGTTGATGCCCCGATCAGAACAACAGGTTGCGGGCCTGAAGTTTCAGGAGATCGTCTAATGTTGACGTTAGCGCGCATTTTTTCAAATGGTTGTACTGTTGAACACGCCGCCGAAAATACCCGCCGCGCAATGTCATGAGATGCCTTTGAATCCATACCATTGCCAGATTTCAGAATGCAATCCACTGCTCCAATGGTAAGTGCTGAGATCGCTGCCTCAGAACCAAGTTTGGTCGCACTCGACACCATCACAACCGGCATCGGCTTGAGGCGCATCAGGCGGGTGAGGAATTCCAATCCGTTCATGCCTGGCATTTCAATGTCCAAGGTGATGACATCGGGATTGGTTGCTTTGATCATGTCACGGGCTTCTTGCGCGCTTGCGGCTTCACCAACCACTTGCAGCCGAGGATCTTTGTTCAAAATGATCCGCAACCAAGTTCGGATTGCACGGGAATCGTCTACAATAACAACACGTTTTGTTAAAACGTGGAGTGGTTTTTTGCCACCCGTACCAATAGAAAGCGTCATAGGCACAACATAATACGCTGACTAAACTGCACACAAAGCTCCACTGTTGAGGCAAAGATAGCCTTCATCGTGAGTATGTGATCAAGCGGTGAAAGGTGGATTAAAATCTATATGCGATAATCTGGAAAATTGTTTAGATTATACTACAAATAGACTCCCAAAACGAAGACACCGCCACGATGACGTAGCGGTGTCAAAATATTATATAGATTTGTTTCTAGACCGTTCCGCCAAGGCTGCCTTCGAGTGCGACCATTTCTTGGCCGCCTGCCATTAGATCTTGCAACGCTTCTGGTGTGATTTCGCCTTTTAATGCTGTGCCGAGGGTTTTGCCGCGATTCAATACCGTAAAACGATCCCCCACAGCCATTGCGTGGCGCACATTGTGGGTGATGAAAACCACAGCAATACCTTGCTTGCGCACCCGGTCTATGGTTGCCAACACATTCGCAGTTTGACGTACCCCAAGGGCGGATGTCGGTTCATCCAAGATCAGTACTTTTGCACCAAAATGCACCGCGCGGGCAATCGCCACGGTTTGACGTTCACCACCAGACAATGTGCCCACCGCCTGATCAGGACCGCGTAGGTTGATGCCCATTTTCTTCATTTCTTCCATGGTCACGTCATTTGCGTAATCATGATCAAACACATTGATCGGCCCGACCTTCTTGATCGGCTCGTTGCCCATAAAGAAATTGCGCGCAACTGACATCAAGGGGATCATCCCAAGGTGCTGATGAACTGTCGCAATGCCCGCCGAAATTGCAGCGCGCGGGTTGGCAAAATCCATCGGTTGGCCGTCAAAAACGATCTCACCTTTGGTGGGTTTGTGAACGCCGGACATGGTTTTGATAAACGTCGATTTGCCCGCACCGTTGTCGCCCAAAAGGCAGTGACATTCACCGGGCAAGACATCTACAGACACACCTGCAAGCGCAATCACACTGCCAAAATGTTTTTCGATATTCTTCATTTCAATAATGGGCGACATTAGCGTTCTCCCGTAATGATGCGGCGAATATAGGTGTTCAGGATCACCGCCGCGAGGAGGATGATGCCCAAGAACACGCGGAACAAGCTCGATTCAACACCCGCAAAAAACAGACCCTGCTGAACCACACCAAAGATCAACGCGCCCAAGGCCGCCCCGATTACCGAGCCATATCCGCCCGTCAACAATGCGCCGCCAATGACCACCGCGATGATCGCCTCAAACTCTTTCAGCAATCCGCGATCCGCACCGGCAGATCCGAACTCCATCACCTGACACACGGCAAAGACAGTGGCACAAAAGGCGGTAAACATGAACATTTTGATCTTTACGCTGCTCACCGGAACACCCGCATTACGTGCCGCGTCTGCATCACCGCCTGCCGCAAAAATCCAATTGCCGAACCGGGTGCGCGTCAGGACGAAGTGCCCGACAATCACCAGACCAATCGCCCAGACAATCAGCATCGGTATGCCGTTCACCACAGGTTCGCCTGCACGGTTGCCACGTTCGAACACGCTGATGATGCCCATATCGCCCAACCAATTAAAGATTGGAGCGCCGATTTTGGCCCCAAAGATCGGCGCAAGCCAATCCCCCTCAGCCGCTTCACGAATACCGCCGATGATGGTCTTGCGCTCGACAGTCTGGGGAATAAAGATCGTAAATCCACGCAGGATAAACAGGGTCGCCAGTGTCACAATAAAGCTCGGCAATCCGGTCTTTACCACGATGTAACCGTTCAGGGCCCCAAACGCGACGCAGATGGCAAATGTAACCAGAATGGCAATCCACATGGGCCAGCCCAATGTCACCCCAAAAATTGCGATCATCATACCGGCAAAGCCGATCATCGAACCGACCGACAAATCAAATTCGCCTGCGATCATCAGCAGACAGGCACCCACTGCAATGATCATGAATTGTGCGGATACCACGGACCAGTTCATCACACCTTGTGAATTGAACATGCCGCTGTCGAACGCGAACAAACCAAAGAACACAAAAACGGCAACCGTTCCCACGATTCCACCCAATTCAGGGCGGATCAGGGCCTGTCGAAATTTTGAGATTTCTTTGATTCTTTCGTCACCATTTGAGACGTCAGACATCACAGCTTCCTTTAGTCAATTTGGGATTTTGGGATAAAAAAGCGGCCGCAGCGCTTGCCACGGCCGCTCTTTATTCGTCAGTTGTTAAACTTAGCGGTACTCGCCAGCGAACTCTTCAACTTTTTCAAGGCCATCAGCTGTCACGAAGCCAGGACCAGAGTTGATGTTGTTGCCAGGCAGCACGCCGTAACGGTGGTAGTTGGTCAAAACAACAACCGGCAGGTAGGCCTGCAAGAATGGCTGTTGATCGATGCCCCACTTGATTGTGCCAGCTTTGATACCTTTTACGATCTCTTCGCCAAGGTCGAATGTACCAAAGTAGATGTCGCCGGCCATGCCGTTTTCATCCAGTGCCAACAGCGTTGGATCAGCAGATGTTGGTCCAAGTGTCAGGATCGCGTCGGTTTCTGGGTTCGCTGAAAGGTATGCAAGAACACGGTTCTTAATCTCGGCAGGGTCTTGACCTGAATCGATCATTTGATTGCCAAGCTCAATGCCCAAGCCATCAGCAAAACCTTGGCAACGCTCGGTAGACGACGGTGAGGAAATGTAGTGGTTTACGCATAGGAACGACCCAACGCCGTCACCGGATGCGCGCTGTCCAGCCGCAAAACCTGCGTCATACTCAGGCTGACCAACATACATCAGCGCGCCAACTTCGCGTGCCTGTGCAGGTGTGCCAGAGTTCATGATGATCACGTCAACACCGGAATCAACCGCTGCCATGATGGGCCCCTTAAGGACTTCAAAGTCGGATAGCGTTGTGATGATACCGTTTGGCCCGGATGCCGCGGCCTGTTCGATGATGCGCGCCATGTCGGCAAGGTCACCTGTGGGCGGGTTGCGGTATTCAACCTCAACGCCCATTTGTTCACCGGCAAGCGCGATGCCGTTCTTAACCGTGTTCCACCAGCTGTCGCTGTCGGGTGCATGGCTAACCAGTACGTATTTTTCGCCCTCAGCGGACGCTGTGGTTGCAACCATCATGGGTGCTGCCACAATCGCAGTCGCAAGTGCGATGTTCTTAAAAATTGATGACATGAACTTCCTCCCTGTTTTTCCAGTAAACTGGCTTAAGATCAGTTTCCCACCGATCCTTGGAATCAAGTAACCATAACTTGGATCATAATGCAACCGGTTGCAAAAATATCTGACAGGTTCAGGATTTCATTTAGGCGTGCCTGCGCATAAAAGGGATATGCGCCCAATTGGAGAAGACCGAGCATGGCCAAGACCCTCAAAGATGTTGCTGAACGCGCTGGTGTGTCTCGATCCGCAGTGTCACGTACTTTTACAGATGGCGCATCTGTGTCTGTCAAAATGCGAAAACGTGTTGAAAAAGCCGCTGAAGAATTGGGCTATAGTCCAAACGCTTTAGCCTCCAGCTTGACCACCGGGCGTACGAAACTAATTGGCTTGGTATCCAATAACTTTCACAATCCAATCTTTTTGGAAGTCTTTGATCTGTTTACCCGTGGTCTTCAGGATCAAGGATTGCGCCCGCTTTTGGTCAATCTGACCGATGAAACCGATCCCGCAAATTCGGTGCGCATGTTGCGCCAGTATTCTGTTGATGGGGTGGTGGTTGCCTCCTCTACCCTGCCCCCGGGATTTGCCAAGGCATTTCGCGATGCTGGCGTGCCGGTTGTGCATTCCTTTGGTCGCCTATCAACGGCACCGCAGGTTCATGTGGTTGGTATTGATAACGTAGAAAGTGGGCGTATGGCGGCCCGGACACTTATCGAACGCGGATACACAAAAATCGGGTTCCTAGGCGGGCCTGAAATTGCCACATCTACCCAAGACCGGATGCAAGGGTTTATCATGGAGGCCACGGGCCATCCTGACGTGGAGGTGTCTCATTCTTTTGCGGATGCCTATTCATTCGACGCGGGGCGCAAAGAAATGTTGCGTTTGTTGGACGGCACCCCGGCGCAAGCGTATTTCTGTGGTGATGATGTTTTGTCGATTGGTGCTTTGTCTGCGATTGCAGACAACAATCTGTCAGTGCCAGATGACATCGGTATCATTGGGTTGAATGACATGGAGATGTCGGCCTGGGAAAACATCAACCTGACTACCATTCATCAACCGATCAAACAGATCGTCGCCTCAACCATTGAATTGATGTTAGCGATGCTCAAAGATGCAGACCGTTATCCAGAGGCGCGGATATTTGCCTGCGAGATCATTGAGCGGGGCACATTAAAGCCCCTGCCCTAAGTATCTGTTTTATCTAAACATTGGAGGACGCGCATCCATCCATTCACCCTCTGCCTTGGCGGATGCGACCGCCGTATGCACAGCCGCCATAGAGCGCACGCCGTCAGACGCATTTGGCAGGCCATCGCGCACCTCACCCCGGATTGCGTCCGCCAGATCGCAATAGATATTCGCCACGGCCAGCGGGAACCCTTCGGGGTGTGCAATCGACACACGGGATAGACGCTGTGCATCCTCGTGCAAACCACCCTCACCTTTTTCGATGATCTGGGTGCGCCCCCCAACAGGTGTGTAAATCAACTGGTTTGGTTGTTCTGATGCCCACCGCAAGCCGCCGGTTTCACCAAACACTTGGATATCAAACCCATGCTGGCGCCCGATGGCGACCGACGATGTCCAAAGCCGCCCAACCGTGCCACCAGACATGCGAAAATTAACCATTGCGTCGTCTTCTAGCACCCGACTGGAAATCGTGGACGCAAAATCAGCAGATAGTTTTTCAACCTCATCGTCGCAGATAAAGCCTGCCATATGCATGGCGTGAATACCGCAATCAGCAAATTGCCCAGACACACCTGCCATCGCCGGATCATAGCGCCAACGGACACGCGGATTGTCCGCATCCGCCGCATCGCCGTGATGACCATGGCTAAAGTTCGTGACCACCAAACGTATCTTGCCAATTTCGCCATTTCGCACCATCGCGCGGGCTTGGCGTACCATCGGATAAGCCGAATAGCAGTAGTTCACGGCACAGATTTTGCCCGCAGCTTCTGCCACACGCACAATCTCTTCGCCTTCTTCGACATTCATCGTCATCGGCTTTTCACACAGCACGTTGAAGCCTGCCTCAAGGAATGCCTTGGTGATCTCAAAATGCGTCGAATTAGGCGTGGCTACTGTGACCAGATCAACGCGGTCTGCACGGTCCTTTTCGCCTGCCAACATTTCCTGCCAATCGCCATAGGCGCGGTCCGGAGCCACCCCCAAACGCTGTGCATATTCACGCCCCACGTCCGCGCGATGATCAAGCGCCCCAGCACTCAGTTCAAACAACCCATCCGCTTGTGCGCCCAAACGGTGCGCTGGTCCGATTTGACTGCCTTCGCCGCCACCGATCATGCCCCACTTTAACTTTGCCATGATGTATATTCCTTAGAAGCCAATAGATTGAAGGTATTCGCGGTTCGCGCGTGCGTCTTCCAGCGGGGTGCCCGGCATGGAGGGATCACAGTCTTGTTCAACCGTACACCAGCCCTCAAATCCGGCGTCCAGCAGACGTTGCCTGACCGCCGGGAAATCAACATCACCCTGCCCCAGATTGCAGAAAATTCCCTGCCCGCAGGCTTTGTAAAAATCCGTGCGTTTCGCAACCACATCCGCTTTAACAACCGGGTCTATATCTTTGAAATGCATATAGGAAATTCGATCAATGTACCGATCCATAAATGCCACCGGATCAAAGCCAGCATAGGAATGGTGGCCTGTATCAAAACATATCTTTAGGATGCTTTCATCCACCTCATTCAACAGCCGCTCCAACTCTGGCTCAAAGTCCATGAAGCCGGCGGCATGGGCGTGGATGCCAACAGTCAGCCCGTATTCTTCGCTGCCCATTTTCGCGATTGCCGCAATGCGGTCGCGGTAGGCGGTCCATTCGGCCTTGTCCATTTGCTCGGCCTCATCCGCGCGGCCCGCTGTTGGCGCGCGGCGCGGTGAAATGCTGTCGATCAGTACCAGATGCTGCGCGCCATGGGCGACCAAGGCTTTGCAGGTCCTGATACTTGCATCTTTCAACGCATCCCACTTGGCCGCATCATGAAACGGTTGGAAGACAACGCCGCCGATGATCTCAAGATCACGTTCGGCCAAGGCAGGTGCCAGCACCGCAGGATCCTCTGGCATATAGCCGATAGGGCCAAGTTCGATGCCTTTGTATCCCGCACCCGCACATTGGTCCAAAACGGATTGCCACGTGGGATATGCAGGATCACTGGGAAATTCGATGCCCCATGAACATGGCGCATTGCCAATACGAATACTCATTTCAGATACCTTTCAAAGGGTCAGAATACTGCGACTTCAGCCCAAGTTTTTGATGTAGAAGATGCAAGGGCGGCGGCGATGACTTGATTCACCTCCATCCCATCGCGGAACGTCGGCCAGATAGGTTTACCTGTCTCAATTGCCAACAAAAAATCGCGCGCTTCGATGATGATCTGGTCTTGATACCCAGTGCCGTGCCCCGGCCCCTGACAAAACGGTTCATAGTCAGGATGTGCAGGGCCCGTGAGGATTTTGGTAAAGCCGCGCGTCGCCTCATCCCCTTCCATACGGTAAAGCCAAAGGGCGTTCTGATCTTCTTGATCAAACTTTATTGCGCCTTTTGTGCCTGTAATTTCATAGACATAGCCCATTTTACGGCCCGTCGCGATGCGGCTGAAAAACATCTGACCCATTGCGCCGTTTTCAAAACGGCACATCATTTGCCCCTGATCGTCATTGGTGACGGTGCCACCCGGACGTTCCTCGTGAACCGTTTCAACCTCGGCAATCAGCCGCGTCACCGGGCCGATCAAGGCCAATGCACCATTGATCATATGTGGGGCCAGATCACCCATCGTGCCGTTCGCCATGCCCGTCGTGCGCCATGTCGCGGGGGCCTGCGGATCGGCATAAAAATCCTCAGTATGTTCACCGCGAAACCATGTGACATCACCAATTGCGCCCTCAGCAATCAATTGACGTGCGTATTGGCTGGCGGGGGTACGGATATAGTTGAACCCAACCATATTTGTTGCACCGCTCACCTCTGCTGCGGCTACCATCGCGCGGCTGTCTGCCAGTGAGGCGCCCATAGGCTTTTCACAAAACACTGGTTTACCAATCGCAAATGCCGCCTCTGCAATGTCGCGGTGTGTTTCCTGTGGCGAGGCAATGACAATTGCCTCAACCTTTGGATCATTCACCAATACACGCCAATCATCGGTGCCGCGATCAAAGCCATATGCGGTGCGATAGCGTTCTGCGCTGACAGGTGTTGATGCACAAATCATTTCAAGATGGGGCCGTAATTCAGTGTTAAAGATCGCGCCCACACTTGCCATAGCGACCGCGTGCGCCTTGCCCATATAACCGCCGCCAATGATGCCGATGCCAATCTTTGTCATGTAATCTCAATCCCTTGGCTGTTTGGTGGCTATTAAACTTGCAACCGGTTGCATTTCTTGTATCTTGGGATTCGAAATCACGCAAGACGCAATCAGCGCAGCGTCTCAATATCCAAAAGGACAGGTGCGATGAGCAATGCACATGACACAATCCGCCTGACAACCGCACAAGCCATTATCAAATGGCTGGCAAACCAATTTATTGAGATCGACGGCACTGAAATACGTCTGTGCGGTGGTGGCTTTGGCATCTTTGGTCATGGCAATGTGACATGTTTGGGTGAGGCATTGAATACGGTACATGCCGAATTGCCATTGTACCGTGGCCAGAACGAACAAAGCATGGGGTTTGCCGCGGCGGGCTATGCCAAACAATGGCTGCGCCAACGATTTATGTTTTGCACCGCCAGCGCGGGCCCCGGCACGTCAAACCTGTTGACCAGCGCGGCACTGGCCCATGCCAACCGTCTGCCGATGCTATTGTTGTGCGGCGACACCTACGTAACCCGCCTGCCCGACCCGGTTTTGCAGCAGATGGAAAACTTTGGTGACCCAACTTTTGGGGTGAATGACGCATTCAAACCAGTTGTGCGTTATTGGGACCGTATCAGCCATCCAGCGCAGATCATCCAATCCTTGCCCAATGCGATTGCCACCATGCTGGACCCTGCGGATTGCGGACCTGCGTTCATTGGCTTGCCGCAGGATGTGCAGGGCTGGGCTTATGACTACCCAGCCGCGTGGTTTGAGAAAAAGGTCCACCGTATTCGCCGGCAGGCACCCGATGCAACTGAGGTTGCGGATGCCGTTGCACTGCTGAAAAGCGCTAAAAAGCCGATGATCATCGCAGGTGGCGGTGTGCAATATTCGCGTGCTGTTGCTGAATTGACGGGGTTTGCCGAGGCGCACCAGATACCGGTAGTCGAAACCATTGCAGGGCGCGCCAATATGATGGCGACCCACCCTTTAAACATTGGTCCTATTGGCGTGACTGGATCAAATTCGGCCAATGCCATTGCTGAGCAAGCGGATGTCATCGTCGCCGTAGGAACACGGCTACAGGATTTCACAACCGGATCATGGACAGCCTTTTCCAAGGACGCACAGATTATCACAGTAAATGCAGGCCGTCATGATGCGGGTAAACATATGTCGATGCCTGTGGTTGGCGATGCCAAGATGTCGTTGACGGCACTTGGGGCTGCAATGACAGGATATGTTGCACCGGATGCGTGGACATCTGAGGCGCAAGATCACCGCACCAAATGGGATGCCTACGTTGCCGACAACGTCGCCCCCGGCAATCGCCCAAATTCCTATGCAATGGCCATCGGTGTGGTGAATGATCTGTGTGATCCGCGTGATCGTGTTGTCGCAGCGGCTGGTGGACTGCCTGCTGAGGTGACCGCAAACTGGCGAACACTCGAAACGGGTACGGTAGACGTGGAATTCGGCTTTTCCTGCATGGGCTATGAAATTTCTGGCGCATGGGGCGCGCGCATTGCGCAGGTTGAGCGTGAACCGGAGCGCGACACCATCGTGTTTATCGGTGACGGTTCCTATATGATGTTGAATTCTGACATTTATTCATCGGTCCTTAGCCAGAAAAAGCTGATCATTCTGGTGCTCGACAATGGTGGTTTTGCCGTCATCAACAAGTTGCAGAACAACTCTGGCAACGATAGTTTTAACAATCTGATCGCTGATTGCCCAACGATCCCAGAACCCTTTGCGGTCGATTTTGAGGCCCACGCGCGGGCGCAAGGGGCGATAGCGGAAACTGTGTCAAACCCAGCGGAATTAGCCGAGGCATTTAAACGCGCCAAAGCAGCAGACAAAACATCTGTCATCTGCATGAAAGTCGACGCCTATGAAGGTTGGACAACTGAGGGTCATACGTGGTGGGAATGTGGCACGCCAGAGGTGTCTGAGAACGCTAAAGTACGCGATGCTCATAAAGATTGGGAATCTTCACGCCCCAAACAAAGAAAGGGTGTGTGATGAAACGCTTTTCGGCTGACACGGCAAACCCGAAAGACGTGATCGAGGAATTGCTGCATGGCGGTGGTGCTGTTTGCATTTCTGGTCTGTTTACCTCTGAGGATATTTCTGAGGCGCGCGCCATTATCATGGCCCACTCTGAACAAGCCGCTGAGAAAGTCACCCATTTCCAAGGCGCGGCAGCAGATGAAGGCAAACTTAACCTGCAACGCCGAGTCTGGAACCTATTGGCCAAAGGCGACGTGTTTTCGCGCATGGCCGCGCACCCTGTATTGATGGATATCCTGCGCAGCTTTCTGGGCACTGAATTCATCATGGGGTCGATTGCAGCCAACCGCATTCTGCCGGGTGGTCCGGGGCAAGAACCGCATGTCGATTACCCCTATTGGGACTTTCACAAACCCGAAACCCATCCGATTGGGTTTAACGGATCGTTTCCGTTGAACGCGCAGGTTTCGATTTTGCTGGACCCCTTCACACCTGAAAGTGGCGCAACCGGGTACATGCCCGGATCGCAGCGTGAATTGCGCTATCCCACTGCTAAGGACAATTTCTTTGATCATTGCGAACAGATGACGGGTGAACCCGGCGACGTGGCGCTGTTTTATGGGGTGACGTGGCACTGCGCGATGCCCAATAGATCAGATCACGATCGCAGTGCTGTGCTGATCCAATATCTGCCTAAATGGGTAAAGCCGATGGAAGATATGCCTGCTGCATTGCCACAGAATTTTCTAGATCAGGCAAGCCCGGACATCCGGCAATTACTAGGGTTGAATTACCCCTACCCCGAAGTGTTAGACGCAGCCAAAGCGGGCAATATGGAAGGGCGCACGTGATCCTTAACGGTATTAAGAAACGCAACTTTTTGGTGATTGGCCGGGTTGGAATGGACCTGTCGCCAGACCCTGCGGGCACACGCACCAAGGACGCGGAAACCATGATGGTCGCCATGGGGGGCAGCAGCGCCAACATCGCGGCGGGCTTGGTTAAGTTGGGATCGAAGGCGGCTTTGGTCACCTGCGTGTCAGATGACGCTGTGGGTTGGTATTGCCTAAACCAACTGGATCATTACGGCGTGGATGCGACCCATGTGAAAAAAATCACGGGCGAATACCGGACCTCACTTGCCGTCTACGAGACCCGGATCGAAGAACATCAATCGGTGATCTATCGCAACAACGCGGCGGACTTTCAGATGAGTATGCAAGACGTTGAAGCAGTTGATTATTCCGCCTTTGGTGCGTTGATCACGGCAGGTACTGTTTTTGCCGCTGAACCATCACGCTCTGCGGCATTTCGTGCCTTTGAATTGGCGCGCGCCGCTGGATTGCCGATTATCTTTGACGTGGATTACCGCCCCTACAGCTGGCCCTCATCCGAAGTGGCCCAAGACGTATTGTCGCGCGCAGGCGAGTTGTCAGACGTGATTGTTGGCAATGACGAAGAATTTGGGTTTATGGCGGGCGACATCACCAAGGGATTGGACAAGGCACGCAGTCTTGCAAATTCAAGCGCCGGAATTGTTGTCTATAAACTAGGGCCGGAAGGTTCTGTCACTTTTACAGATGGTGCTGAAATTCGCACAGGTATCTATCCTGTTGAACCGGTGAAACCCACAGGTGCTGGTGACAGTTTCATGGCGGGGTTCATGGCCGCATTGGCCGATGATGTACCGATGCAAGATGCTATCTTGCGCGGCTCTGCCTGCGCCTCCATCGTTGTTGCGAAACCTGGCTGTTCTGTCGCAATGCCTAACACCGCCGAGCTTGAGGCATTTCTTGCTTCGCATCCCGGCCCCACGACATCCTGAAAGGACCACACCCATGCATATCGCCCCTCATGACAACCAAAACAAACCTATCGTTGATGTCGAAGACAGCTTGGTGCCGCTGAACTATTTCAACATTGTGAAGTTGGAAAAAGGCGATGCGTTTGAATATCAGGTGCCGGGTTATGAGACCTGCATTGTGCCTGCCACGGGGACGGTTGATGTTGAGGTTGAGGGCGTGAAATTTACCGCCCTCGGCAATCGCACCGAAGATGTGTGGGACGGCGAACCAGAGGGCGTTTATGTACCTGTGGGTGCCAAGGTTACAATGGTATGTACCTCGGATGAAACCGAAACCTTTGTTGCGGGCGCGCGCTATGACAAGGTGCTGGATCCATTTGATGTGCGTGCGCCTGACATCGACTTTGTACAATATGGATCTGATGACACAAAAACACACCGTAAAATCAAACACATACTCGGTGCGGGTTATCATGATAAAGTGGGCCGTCTATTGGTGAGCGAATTGTTCACTGTGGGCCAAGGCGGCTGGTCAGGCTTTCCCAGTCACAAGCATGACACGGACCGCCTGCCTGATGAAACCCGCCATGATGAAACCTATAATTTCCGGTTCAAACCGAATTACGGGTCCGGCGTGCAGATGTTGCAGCGCGAAGACAACAAACCCGGTGACGCCTATCACATCATGGATGGGTCAACGATTTGTCTGGATAAAGGCTATCATCCCTGTGCCGTTTTACCCGGCTATGAGATGTATTATTTCACCATTCTGGGTGGATTGAGCCAGCGCTCACTGGTGCAATATTTCCAACCAACCCATTCGGCACAGCTTGAGACCATCCCCGGCATTAAAGACATGATTGCGAAGTTCAAGTGACACTGGCCACGCTTGCAGAGGTCCTGCAACCCGCATTGGCGGGCCGTTATGCCGTTGCCGGATTGGTCACCTTGGGCTGGGAAGACATGCGCGCCTATGTGGCCGCTGCTGAGGCGGAAAACGTCGCGGTTATCTTGCAGGCTGGACCGGGGTGTCGCGAACACACGCCGCTGCCGATATTGGGCAAGATGTTCCGGCATTTGGCGGAAAGGTCTAGCGTGCCTGTCGTCGCGCATCTGGATCATGGATACACCTTTGATGAATGCAAAGAAGCGTTGGACTCCGGCTTTACCTCATTGATGTTTGACGGATCGCGCAAGCCCTTAAGCCAGAACATCGACGAAACTGCAGCAATTGCCGAAATGGCCCATGCGGCGGGTATTTCCTGCGAGGGTGAGATTGGCTTTGTCGGCTATGATGGCGGTGAAAACTCTGCTGGCACTGACCCGGACGAGGCTGCACAGTTTGCCCGTGACACTGGCGTTGATGCGATGGCGATCTCTGTGGGTAACGTGCATCTGCAACAGGACAAGGTTGGCGGGCTCGACGAACCCCGTATCCGTGCGATTGAAGCGTTGACAGCTGTGCCCCTTGTGATCCATGGCGGGTCTGGTGTTCCGATGGCGCAACGCACCGCACTGGCGCGTACCTCGAACGTGTGCAAATTCAACATCGGCACCGAACTGCGCATGGCCTTTGGCGCTGCAATGCGCGCCGCTGTGAACAGCGACCCTGATCGTTTTGACCGGGTATCAATCTTAAAAGAAACGCATGACCCGGTGGTTGCCGCCACGCGGAACGTGCTGGCTGCATTTAAGGGGGCCTAAAATGCTGAACATTGGACTGCTGGGATGTGGCCGTATCGGTCAGGTACATGCGTTGTCGATTGCGCGGATGGACGACGTGAGGATCACGGCGCTGGCTGATGCCTTTCCAGAGGCCGCCACTGGTATCGCCGCCAAGACGGGTGCAAAAATCATGTCTGCCGATGAGGTGATCGCCAGCCCCGATGTGGACGCGGTGATCATCGCGACCCCAACAGATACGCATTATGATCTGATCCATGCTGCTGCCCGCGCGGGCAAAGCGATTTTCTGCGAAAAACCGGTGGATCTGTCTGCCGACCGCATCCGTGACTGTATCAAGATTGTGACTGAAACCGGTGTACCGTTCATGACCGCGTTTAATCGACGCTTTGATCCAAACTTTGCAACGCTTCAGGCCCGTATTCGCGCCGGAGAAATCGGTTCTGTCGAATTGGTCACCATCTTGTCGCGTGACCCTTCGCCACCCCCGATCAGTTACATCGAACGCTCTGGTGGTATCTTTCGCGACATGATGATCCATGATTTTGATATGGCACGGTTTCTGTTGGGTGAAGATGCAGTAACAGTCTTTGCCGTGGGGGCCGCGCTGGTTGACCCCGCCATTGGTACGGCTGGTGATGTCGATACGGCGGCTGTTACGCTGACCACTGCAAGCGGTGCAATCTGCCAAATCACCAATTCGCGCCGTGCCACATACGGCTATGATCAACGTGTCGAAGTGCACGGCGCGGGCGGTATGCTGCGGGCGGGGAACGTATTGGAAAACACAGTTGAAAGTGCAACAGGTGCAGGTTTTGCAACGGCCCCAACCCAGCATTTCTTTTTAGAACGCTATGAAGCAGCCTATCGCATTGAGCTAACACAATTTATGGAAGCTGCTTCTAAAGGTGCGGCGATCTCTCCAAATATACATGATGGATTGGCCGCACAGCTTATGGCGGATGCTGCTGCGCAATCATTGGAAACAGGGCTACCCGTTTCACTTTAAATGCATCATATCAAAGCCCTTTTATGGAATGGATATCGTGAAGTCATAGGGAGGCGAATTCCACAATTGGTGATCAGCGCGACTGCTGTGCCAAAGTTGAGCCTTTCCAGTTTTGTGCAATATACTCGCCCAAATTTAGGTCTGGAGAAAATACTTCCACCAATCGAACCAGCACCCGGTGCTTGAAAGAAACATCTGCAGTTATTGTAAATGCTGATATTTTTATGTTGCTGCGAAAGCCTGCTCAAAATCGCTTATCAAATCATCAATATCTTCTAATCCCACCGAAACGCGTACCAAACCATCTGGAATATTCATGTTTGCGCGGATTTCTGGGCCCAGATCATCATAAATTGTCATGGCCACAGGGATGATCAAGGTACGTGAATCGCCAAGTCCGGTCGCGCGTACAGGCAGTTCTAGCGCATCCAAAACCTGCACCATCTTTTCAAGGTCGCTGAACTCAAAAGACAGTAACCATGCAGAGGAAGCAAAGTGTGTCTTTGCGAGGTCATGTTGCGGATGTCCTGCCAACCCCGGATACCGGACATCTGCGACACCTTCTTGCGTGCTTAAAAATTCAGCCAGCTTGTGTGCTGAGGCACTCGAATGGCGGATACGCATTTCGAGTGTCTCCATGCCAAGGGAGATTAGGTTGGCTTGTTCGGGTGCAAGTGTCGCCCCGAAATCACGCAACCCCTTGCGTTTGATCTGTGTTAAACCCCATGTGGCGGGACCATCACCACGGTTGGTTGCATCGATGTTGGGATAACTGCTCCAATCGAAGCATCCAGTGTCTGTGACCGACCCACCAAGGGCGGCACCATGTCCGGCAATAACTTTGGTCAGAGAATTGATTGAAATGCTCGCATTGACGTTTTTGGGCTGAAATAATGCGGGGGACGTGATGGTGTTATCCACGACATACACCAGCCCTTTTTCCTTACAGAGTACGCCGATATTGCTAAGGTCTGGAACTTCTGTTGCTGGATTGGAAATGGTTTCAACAAAGACCATGCGTGTGTTGGATTGCAGATGTTCTGCAACATGGCGCACGTCTGAGGCATCAACCAGCGAAACCTCAATGCCAAAACCTTTCATTGTGTTCAAAATGTTTGCGGTGTTTGCGAATAGGTTTTTACTTGCGATCAGATGATCACCCGCAACTAACAACGAGGTAAAGGTTGCCGCAATTGCAGCCATCCCTGTGCTAAAGGTGATGGTGCCAATACCGTCCTCCAGCATGTTGATTTTGGCCTCTAGGGCTGATGCGGTTGGGGTGCCGTTGCGCGAATAATGGAACGCGCCTTTCTTCTTGCCTTGAAAGGATGCAATCAAATCTTCGGTCTTATCAAACCCGTATTGCACAGAGTTGTGGACTGGCTTGCGAACTGCACCGTGTTCAACGCCGCCCTGTCGATCAGAGTGGACCAGCCGTGTTGTATTGCCAAGTTTAGGCATCATTCTTCCTTTTCACCCTGTCAAAAGGGAGCATTACTGCGATGTTGCAGGTAGACGTGCACTTAACACGCGCAACATGTTCTTTCCCATGACTTTTCGAATTTGATCGTCCGGCACATTCTGCGCGCGCAGTGCCTGTGTCAATGCAGCCATTTCAGATGCATCAAATGCAGTTTCAACAGCGCCATCAAAATCAGATCCAAGGGCCACATGATCTTCACCGATAATGTCGATTGCAGCAATGATCATACGTGCGACCCCTTCTGGGCTAAAGTCGCCACATGTCACTTCTGACCAAAAACCAATGCCAACGACGCCACCTGTGGCTGCGATCTGTTGCATCAACGCATCGGGCAGATTTCGTTTGACCGGGCAATGGCCGTGAACCCCGCCGTGGCTAACAACAAGCGGCGTGTCGGTTAACTCAAGAACATCGCGCACCACCTGTTCGCTCGAATGTGCCAGATCAATTGTCCAACCAGATTGATCCGCCTGCACAACCAACGCGCGCCCAAATTCCGTTAACCCCTGTCCGCTGTTACCATGCAGTGACCCACCAACCTCATTGTCGAAAAAATGGTGCAATCCGATCATACGATAGCCTGCGTCCCACAAATCGCTGAGGTTATTCAGGTCACCTTCGAGTGGGTGCGCCCCTTCTAGCCCAAGGATACCTCCCACAGCTGTGCTGCCTGCCGCACGTGCAGCAAGATGTGTATCAAGGTCAGCTTTACTTTTGATGATGCTGACCATCTCTGGCGCGCGCTTTTGAAACCTATGCAAGCGCTGTGCGTGATAAAGTGATCGCTCTTTCAGGCTGGTCCATGTGCGAACGGGCCAAGCCTGTGCAATGGCGAGGGGTGTGATGTTGTCAAAGGTGTCCGCACTGTTGGACACATAATTTTGCCCGGACGGACTTTTGGTCACGGACGTAAAAACCTGCACTGCAACATTGCCTTCTTGCAGGCGCGGAAAATCTACCTGCCCGCGGGTGCCACGGACTGTTAGGTCGCGGTTCCAAAGCAAGCTGTCCGCGTGCAGATCACCAATAATCAGATCATCATGTAACATCTGCGCAGGTGCAGAGACCGTATAGGCCTCATGTTTGATCACATTATTACGCTTATCTTCTACGTACCCCGGCAGAAAACCCCAGAAAATCCCAGCCGCAGCCAAAGGAATGAAAGTCACAACGCCTAACCCAAGCATCTTCATAAACCGATCCTGTGATGTTCTCGTTTCTGAATATTTAGACCCTTGACGTACACCCGTAGCGAAAAGTGAGTAAGAGAGAACGCGTGCGAATGGTATACATCGGCACAACATGGCTGATGCTAAAGTTCCGACCACATTCAAGTGCGCGTGCAAACAAGGTATGTAATAGGTGCTGCAATATACTGCCGCCGCCCTTCGACATTGGTGCGGGCATCAAAATGATAACGTCTTTAGCCACGCACTATCTAAGTTTACTCAGCAACCTCAATATGTGCCGTGGCCTCAATCTCTAGCAGCGCTTCGTCTTCTACAAGACCCGCAACCACCAGCATAGACATGGCCGGGAAATGACGCCCCAAGACGCGGCGATAAACTCCACCAACCTCACGTTGACGCGCGACATATTCTTTTTTGTTGATCACAAACCATGTCAGTCGCGTTATGTCTTCTGCGCGGCCCCCGGCGGCGTGCACGACATCAAGAATATTGCGCAGCGCCTGTTCCATCTGACCGATAAAATCATGCGTTTCAAATTTCTGATCCGCCGTCCATCCGATTTGCCCCCCGACATAAAGCGTGCCGTCGCGCGTCAGCATGCCATTGGCATAGCCCTTGGCTGGTGCCCATCCATCTGGCTGAATTACTGTGTTGGTCATGTGTCGCTCCGAAGGTAAGGGGAAATGGCATTGCGGATGGCCTCTGGCCACTTTTCAGGTCGACCAGATGCGTTGATATAAACAAGCGTCGATTCAGCGCTGAAGCGTTGTTCGGCGTCAGTGGCCGCACGAACAGATAGATTCAAGCTGGTTGTCCCGATGCGAACAACCTCCAGCGTCATCTCAAGCTGGTCTCCATGACGGCTTGGGGCGTGAAAGGTCGTTGAAATCTGGGCTGTTGGCACCGCTGCTTCTTTGTGCAGGGTTTCGAACGGCGCACCAATCTCAAAAAAGAAGGCTTCAATGCAGTCGTTGATCATCTCAAAGTAACGTGGGTAAAAGACGATTCCCGCCGGGTCACAATGCTTGAACAGCACTTTCTGAGGCATCAAAAACTGCATCAGTTTTGGTCCTTTAGCAAGAAACGCTGAATTTTGCCTGTCTGCGTCTTTGGCAGCGCATCCACAAACCGGATGTCGCGTGGGTATTTGTAAGGGGCAATCATCGCTTTGACGTGATCTTGCAGCATCTTTGTTGTGTCTTGTGTCGGGCTGCCATCAGCCAAAACCACATGGGCTTGCACGACCATGCCGCGTTCCTCGTTTGGGGCACCGATCACAGCACATTCGGACACGGCTGGATGGGCAAGCAAGGCCGCCTCAACTTCTGGTCCTGCGATGTTATAGCCTGACGAGATGATCATATCGTCATTGCGGGCTGCAAAGTGCAGATACCCGTCGGCGTCCATCCTGAAAGCATCTCCAGTGACGTTCCACCCGTCCAAAACATAACCCGCTTGGCGATCATCGTTGAGGTACCGACATCCGGTTGGTCCGCGCACGGCTAGCCTCCCAACATCGCCATGGGGTAGTTCAGCCCCGTCTTCGCCAATTATCTTGGCCTCATACCCCGTGACGGGACGACCTGTGCAGGATGGTCTGTGATCATCAAAGCGATTGGAAATAAAGATGTGCAACATTTCGGTTGCCCCAATGCCATCCAACATTGGTTTGCCGGTTTTTGCGATCCAATCGTCATAGACCGGTGCGGGCAGCGTTTCACCTGCGGACACTGCTGCGCGCAAACTACTTAGGTCTGCACCCTGCTCCATCGCGGCCAACATCGCGCGATATGCTGTTGGGGCCGTGAAGCAAACGGTGGCTTTGTATTTCTGAATGATCTCAATCATGTTCGGTGGTGATGCGTTTTCCAGCAACGTCGCTGTGGCACCAAACCGCAAAGGAAATATCGCCAACCCGCCAAGGCCAAAGGTAAAGGCCAGTGGTGGAGAGCCAACAAAGACGTCGTCCGGCTGCACCTGCAAGACTTCGCGCGCATAGCCGTCTGCGACAATCAACAAATCCCGGTGAAAGTGCATCGTCGCTTTGGGTGATCCGGTTGTGCCTGATGTGAACCCCAGCAGAGCCACATCATCGCGCCCGGTTGGAACGGCCTCAAATTTGACTGATTTTTCAAGGGCACGGCGATCCAGCGTGGCCTCATGGTTTGAGGTCCCGTCAAAATCAATCACATGCTTCAAGTAGGTGCTGTCCGCGTGGCAGGCTTCCATTTCTTCAAGCAACCGCGCATCGCACAAGGCATGGGTGATCTCGGCCTTATCAACGATCTGACCCAGTTCTGCGGCGCGTAGCATCGGCATTGTGTTCACCACCACGGCCCCTGCTTTGGTCGCGGCCAGCCAGCATGCGACCATTGCTGGGTTGTTGGCGGATCGAATAAGCACGCGGTTGCCCGGTTGCACACCGTAATCTTCAACCAGAACATGGGCCAGCCGATTGGTCCAATCTGTGAGTTCTTTATAGGTGCGTTGACGTCCATTCCCGATCAGGGCCGTGTTGTCACCAAAGCCTTTTGCAACCATCGCATCCGTCAGTTCAACAGCCGCATTCAACTGCTCAGGATAGTCAAACCCCTCTAGATTGAACTCTGGCCAACTCTCAACGGGTGGCAGGTTATCGCGGGTAAATGTGTCGGTGTGGGCGCTGGGACTTAACATGATTTACTCGTTCGCTTCTGGGGGCAAGAAATCAACGTCATGCTGCGCCGATACTTTAACGACCTGTTCGACATCGGTCATCTCATCAAGCTGTTCAAACAAGTCTTTCAATTTCCCCATGGGTGACACCCAAAATAGCGCGCGACAGGGTTTGTCGGACTTGTTGAAATAACCGTGCGGGATCCCCCGTGGCATGCGCACAACATCACCGGCGTAGGCTTTGCTCCAGACGCCATCCAATTTCAGATCAAGTTCGCCCTCTTGCACCAAAATAAATTCATCTTGGGTGGGGTGGATATGGACAGGCACAAAATCACCGGGATTTGAATTTGTCTCAAACGCGAAAGTGGACTCACCTACGGCCTTTGGAAAATAGGTCTGGCCCAAGATGTTCCAAGTTGTGTTTGCAAATCCGACACCGTTTTTCGTGATGCCTTTTTCAAGATCAGTCATGTGTTCTTCTCCCTTAATGTGCGCCTATTGGCCCAAAGTTTGCCGTGCAATAATCACGCGCTGGACGTCTGACGCGCCCTCATAGATGCGCAGTGCACGAATTTCGCGGTACAGTTTTTCCACCGTTTCACCCGACCTCACACCGTCGCCGCCGTGCAGTTGCACAGCACGATCAATAACTTTTTGCGCCTGATCGGTTGAGAACAGTTTTGCCATCGCCGCCTCGCGGGTGACACGCGGTGCGCCATTGTCCTTGGCCCATGCCGCGCGGTAAATCAGCAGGGCACTGGCGTCGATATCAACGGCCATATCTGCGATGTGGCCTTGCACCATCTGCAAATCAAACAAGGGTGCGCCTTGTACATGGCGGGTTGTTACGCGCGCCAATGCTTCATCCAACGCGCGCCGGGCAAAGCCAAGCGCGGCGGCCGCTACTGTGGAACGGAAGACATCAAGCACCGACATTGCAATCTTGAAGCCTGATCCGCTGTCGCCAATCAGCGCGGATGCAGGCACGCGGCAATCATTGAAACCTAGGGTCGCTAGGGGATGTGGCGCGATGGTTTCCAGTCGTTCAATGACATCCAATCCGGGCGTATCTGCGGGTACGACAAATGCCGACAAACCGCGCGCGCCGGGACCTTCACCAGTGCGGGCAAAAACCGTGTAAACATCAGCAATACCACCATTACTGATCCATGTTTTTTCACCGTTCAAGACATAGCTGTCACCATCTAGCGTCGCTGTCATAGTTGAATTGGCCACGTCTGACCCTGATTGCGGTTCGGTGAGGGCAAAGGCAGAAATCGCAGTGCCGTTGCGCACTTTGGGCAGCCATTCCTGTTTTTGGGCGTCCGTGCCAAACAGTGAAATTGCCCCAGTGCCGAGACCCTGCATCGCAAAGGCAAAATCAGCCAACCCATCATGGCGCGCCAATGTTTCGCGGATCAGACACAATGTACGCACGTCCAGCGTGCCTGTGCCTGTGGGATCAACCGCTGCATGTTCCAGCCAGCCATCTTTGCCCAAAGCCGATACAATGGCGCGGCAGGCTGCATCCGTATCGCTGTGATCAATCTCTGCCAGATGTTGCGCGGCCCAAGTATCTAACCCGGTTGCAAGCGCACGGTGGCGATCCTCAAAGAACGGCCAGCTTAAGAATGAAGTATCTGGCATCAGTTCCCCTCAAACACAGGTTTTTCTTTGGCGACGAAAGCGTTATAGGCCCGCTCAAAATCGGCTGTCTGCATGCAAATGGCTTGCGCCTGTGCCTCGGCTTCAATCGCTTGTTCGATCGACATGGACCATTCCTGCGCCAACATCGTCTTGGTCATCATGTTACCAAAGTTGGGGCCCGCCGCGATACGTGTCGCCATGCTGGTCGCCTCTGATAATACCGCGTCCGCGGGCACAACCTTGTTGTGAAACCCCCATGCATGTCCTTCATCCGCAGACATTGATCGCCCAGTGTATAGCAGCTCTGCCGCCCGTCCCTGCCCGATGATACGCGGCAAGATCGCGCACGCACCCATGTCACACCCCGCAAGGCCGACGCGCGTAAACAAGAACGCCACTTTGGCTTCAGGCGTTGCAACGCGTAAATCGGATGCCATCGCAATGATGGCCCCCGCGCCCACACAAATACCGTCGATGGCCGCAATTACCGGCTTGCCGCAATTCACAATCGCTTTGACCAGATCACCGGTCATGCGGGTGAAATTAAGCAGTTCTTTCATCGACATTTTGGTCAGGGGGCCGATGATGTCATGCACATCCCCACCAGAACTAAAGTTCCCACCATTCGAGGCAAAGACAACTGCGTTTACATCGTCCGCGTAGTGCAGATCACGAAACCAATCGCGCAGTTCCGCATAGCTTTCAAATGTCAGCGGGTTTTTGCGATCAGGACGGTCCAAAGCGACAGTCGCAATGCCATCGGCAATCTCGCATTTAAAGTGTTTAACGTCTGTGCGCATTGTCATTTTTTGTCCTCATTTAAACTGGCCTCAAGCTGTTCGAGCCGCATACCAATGTCGCGCGCAGCGTCCGGTGAAAAGTCACTCAACATCTCGTCGATCCACGCTTCATGGGCGGTCGCTTGGCGTGCAAATTCTTCTTGTCCGCGCCGCGTCAATCGCACAACGGATGCACGCCGATCACCGGGCACAGGCACACGGATCAACAGCCCATCCTCCGATAAACGATCCACGATGCCCGTCACATTTCCATTTGAAACCCGCAGAACGCCGGAAAGATGGCTCATCTTTAAGCCATCTTCAAATCGTGACAGTGCTGCCATCACGTCAAACCGGGGTAGTGTTGTTGCAAATTCCTTGCGCAGGTTCTCGCGGATTGTTGCCTCAATGGTGCGGCTTGATTTCAAAAACCGCAGCCAAAGGCGAAGCCGCTCTTTTGATGGGGTTTCTGGTTCATCTTGGGGATCAAGGTGCATTAGATTTCTCCGCCCGACAGGCTAAGGGCATGTCCATTCACGGACCGCGCGGCATCTGAACACAGCCAAAGCGCGGTTGCCGCAACTTCATCGGTTTGAATGAAACGACGTTGCGGGTTGTTCTTGGTCAGCGACTTTACGGCATCCTCTGCGCTCATCCCGGTTTTTTCGATGATATTTGCGATGGAACGCTCCAACAGTGGCGTTTCAATAAAGCCGGGGCAGATCGCATTGACGGTAATCCCGGTCGCGGCAAGTTCCAATGCCAGCGCCCGTGTCAGCCCCACAACACCGTGTTTTGCCGCGCAATACCCTGCAACATATGGATATCCTTTGAGGCCCGCTGTGGATGCAATGGCGATCATACGCCCCGCTTTTGCGGCTTTCATATCAGGCAAAGCGGCCTGCCAGACGTTAAAAACACCTGTCAGGTTTACGTCGGTCATTGCGGTTAGATCATCTGCGGTCATCTTGGCAAACGGCACAGATTTCGCCGCGCCAGCATTGGCAATTACAGCTGTAATTGGCCCCTGATCATCGCGCGCGGCGTCAAACGCGGCCCTCACAGCCTCAGCATCCGTGACATCGCAAATCTGGTAGGGCAGATCTTGCGCCTGCAAGGTCACTTCGGTTCTGCCAAGGATCGTCACCTTGTGGCCCGCTTTAGCAAATTGCTGTGCGGTTTCGGCCCCGACACCTGTACCACCACCAGAGATTATGACGTGTGAGTCAGTCATACCTTGCCTGCGATCTCGGCGTCCCGATCCGCATTGCGCCATGCTTGATCACGTCCCGCGTCATAGGGTTTGGGCCAGTTTTCTTGACGATCCCCAAGGGCTGTGGCCGCATGCAATGTCCAATACGGATCAGCCAAATGTGGGCGCGCAAGACAGACCAAATCAGCCCGACCCGCCATCAAGATCGAATTCACGTGATCCGCTTCATAGATGTTGCCAACGGCCATGGTTTTGATGCCTGCCTCATTGCGGATGCGGTCCGAAAAGGGCGTTTGGAACATGCGCCCATAAACGGGCTTACCTTGTGTCGATGTCTGCCCCGCAGATACATCAATGATGTCTGCGCCCGCAGTTTCAAACATCTTGGCAATCTCAACAGCCTCGTCTGGGGTAACCCCATCATCCCCGGCCCAGTCGGTCGCGGAAATACGTACGGACATTGGTTTTTCGTTTGGCCAAACCCTGCGCATTGCGGCGAAGACTTCCAAAGGAAAGCGCATCCGGTTCTCCAGTGTTCCGCCATATTCATCGTCACGAATGTTCGACAATGGCGAAATAAAGGACGAGATCAGATAGCCATGTGCGGCGTGCAATTCGATCATGTCAAAGCCCGCGCGCTCTGCCATTTCTGCCGCCGCAACAAAGTCAGCTTTTACTGCGTCCATGTCAGCGCGATCCATCGCTTTGGGCGTGTCATTGCCGTCTGACCAAGGGATCGCAGATGCCGATAACAGCGGCCAGTTGTCGCTGGTTAGCGGTTGATCCATGCCTTCCCAACCGATCCGTGTTGACCCTTTGCGGCCCGCATGGCCGATCTGACAGCAGGTCATCGCCTCGGTTTCGGTGTGGATAAAGGTGTTGAGCCTTGCCCAAGCATCTTGATGTTCGCGCGCATAGAGACCGGGACAGCCGGGCGTAATGCGCCCGTTCGGCGACACGCAGGTCATTTCAGTATAAACCAACCCTGCCCCGCCTTTGGCACGTTCACCATAATGGATTAAATGCCAATCGGTCGGCACGCCATCCACGGCCTTGTATTGCGCCATGGGTGACACAACGATGCGGTTTTTCAGATGCATGTCGCGCAGTTTGAAGGGCGCAAACATCGGCGCGCGCGCGGGGCCGTTTGACGTGCCACCCGCCTGCTCCATGAACCAAGCCTCAGCAGAACCCAGCCATTCAGCATCGCGTTCACGCAGGTTTTCGTGACTGATCCGCTGGGACCGGGTCAGCATGGAATAGTTCAATTGTACGGGGTCCAGATGGACATAACGCTCAACATCCTCAAACCACTCGACTGAATTTCGGGCTGCTGATTGCAGGCGCAAAACTTCAAGGCGGCGTTTGTCTTCGTAGTTGGCAAAGGCGTCTTTTAGCGTGGGCTGCGTGGCAATATCTTCGGCCAAGGCAATGGCACTTTCCAATGCCAGTTTCGTGCCCGACCCGATAGAGAAATGCGCCGTTGCAGAGGCGTCACCAAGCAGGACCACGTTTTCGTGGCTCCATTTTTCGCACAACACACGCGGAAACCTGATCCATGCCGATCCACGGATATGATTGGCATTGGTCATCAAGGCATGGCCGCCAAGGTGGTCCTTAAATATCTCTTCACAGGTTGCGATGGTGCCTTGCTGGTCCATCTCGCCAAAGCCATACGCATCGAATGTGTCTTGGCTACATTCCACGATAAACGTCGCTGTATCGTCGTCGAATTGATAGGCGTGCACCCATATCCAACCCTTGTCGGTCTCTTCAAAAATGAAGGTAAACGCATCATCGAATTTCTGGTGCGTGCCAAGCCAGACAAACTGGCACAGGCGGGTGTCGATATCGGGCTGGAACGTATCCTGAAATTCCAATCGCGTTTTGGAATTCAAGCCATCGCAGGCCACAACCACATCATAGTCATTCATATAGTTGGACGCAGCACCATATTCGGTTTCAAAACGCAGATCGACTCCCAATTCTTGGGCGCGTTTGTGCAATATCTGCAACAGGATTTTACGGCCAATGCCGCAGAACCCATGCCCGCTAGATACTAGTTTCTGACCTTTGTGGTGCAGTGCAATATCATCCCAATAGGCAAAATGTGATCTGATCTCAGCGGCACTTTTGGGATCATTGCCTTCGAGATTAGTCAGCGTTTCATCAGACAGAACAACGCCCCAACCAAAGGTATCGTCGGGTTTGTTACGTTCAAACAGAACAACCTCTGCGTCCGGGGTCCGAAGTTTGGTTGAAATGGCAAAGTAAAGACCCGCAGGTCCCCCACCAAGGCACGCTATCCGCATATGATCGCCCTTCAGAATTGCTAATTTGAGGTGAGGTTAGGACGGGGGCAATAGTATTTCAAGTTAAAATATTTTAAGCTTGAAGTAATTAAGCTTGATCCCCGGGCGTTGAACTGTTCTATCGATCAAGAGGTCGCACCCAAAGGAGAGATAAATGAGCGTTACAGTCACAACTGAAGGTGCGATTGCTGTCGTTACGATCGATAACCCGCCTGTGAATGCCGCCTCTCATGCGGTGCGCCAAGGGTTGATAGACGCATTCGAACAAACACAGGCTGATGGTGCAATCCGCGCGGTTGTCTTGATCTGTGCTGGGCGCACCTTTGTTGCGGGCGCTGACGTGCGTGAATTTGGCAAACCACCGCTTGAACCACATCTGCCGGATGTCGTTGTGACGTTGGAAAGCGCAACAAAACCGTGGATTGCGGCCATTCATGGCACTGCATTGGGCGGTGGATTGGAAATCGCGATGGGCTGTCATTACCGGATCGCAGATACCTCGGCAAAGTTTGGGCTGCCCGAAGTAAACCTCGGGCTGATCCCCGGCGCTGGTGGTACAGTGCGCTTGCCCCGTTTGGTTGGGCCAGGCATTGCCCTTGATATGATTGCAAAGGGCAAGCCGATCACAGCTGCGGCTGCACATGCGGGTGGATTGCTGGACGATGTGGTCGACGCTGACTTGCGCGGTGCCGCTCTTAAGTTCGCCACTGAAAAAGTGGACTTGCCTTTGCCTGTACCTGCCAGCGCAAAACCCCTGCCCGCCTTTGATCAACAATCCTTGTCGCGTGACATGGCGCAGATCAGATCAAAATCTCGCGGCCAAAACAGCCCCGTTGCGGCATGCGAGGCGCTAACCAATGTGATCAAAATGACATCTGCAGATGCGCTGGCGGCTGAACGAGACCTCTTTTTGACGCTCAAGCAAGACCCGCAATCACTGGCGTTAAGGCACATCTTTTTTGCCGAACGTGCTGCGGGTAAAATCCCAGCAATCGCAGATGTTGCGCCACCGTCGCTCAACAGTGTTGGGGTTATTGGCGGCGGCACGATGGGCGCTGGTATCGCGGTGGCGTGTTTATTGTCTGGCCTATCCGTCACCATGATAGAACGCGACGCAGATGCATTGTCTGCGGGTGAAAAGCGAGTGATTGATATTCTTGCTGGCAGCTTGAAGCGCGGTTTGATTTCAAAAGACAAACACGCGGCCTTGCTCTCGGCTTTTGTTGGCGCGACGGATTACGCGACCTTGGGTGACGCTGATCTCGTCATTGAGGCGGTCTTTGAAAGCATGGACATTAAACGGATCGTATTTGAAGCGCTGGATCAAGCCACGAAACCAGACGCGGTGCTTGCCAGTAATACATCCTATCTAGATATTGGGGAAATTGCGAAATCTGTACGCGATCCTGCGCGGGTTATTGGTCTGCATTTTTTCTCACCTGCTCACATTATGAAACTACTGGAATTGGTGATCCCAGACGGAGCATCCCCACACGCTATTGCAATGGGTGCAGCCTTGGGCAAACGGTTGCGCAAAATTACCGTGCCATCAGGTGTCTGTGACGGCTTCATTGGCAATCGGATTATGTCAGCCTATCGCCGGGCCTGTGATTATATGATCGAGGACGGTGCCCTACCAACTGAAGTCGATGCCGCCATGCGCGATTTCGGGTTCCCGATCGGTATCTTTGAAATGCAGGATTTGGCTGGGAATGACATCTCATGGGCCATGCGCAAACGCCAAGCCGCGACACGCGATCCGGCCCAACGCTATGTCGATATTGCAGACAAGCTGTGTGAGATGGGACGTTTTGGACGTAAAACGGGCAGTGGCTGGTATCGGTATGAGGATGGCAAGGGACATGTCGACCCAGAGGTCACGGCATTGATCCTGTCTGAATCTGCGCGCAAAGGCATCACCCGGCGGGCTTTCACCACAGATGAGATCATGACAACGATCTTGGACGTTATGTACACTGTGGGAACGCAAATCCTTGATGAAGGCATTGCTGCACAAGCATCCGATATCGACGTTGTGATGGTCAATGGATACGGATTTCCGCGTTGGCGCGGCGGTCCTATGTTTTTGAAAGCTTAACGATAAGATCACGCGCTAAGATGGCGTATCGTTAAAAGGTATAACGACAAGCAGCACACATCATCACATTAGGTTTGATGATGTTCTCGGCCATACAGAAAAGTACGTATATTATTTTTTGTTTATATAACAATGAGATATATCTATATTTTAAAGTAAAATCCCTTGCAGCGAGACCAATGTCACTGGTGACAATGCCTACTGCGTTGGTGCGCTTTGACACGTGCAAACGTCCGTAACAGCAGCGGCTTGATATCCATTTTGCGAAATTCGTTGCAAGAAAAAAGGTGATAGCGCACACTCAAGAGTAGAATCGCGTCATATTTTAGGCGCTTGGTGTTCGCAGGAACCCGTTTTTTATATGTTTGAATTTGGACTTTCAAAGCTTGATAAACTCCGTGCTTCGGCTTTGCGCGTTAAGAAGATATGTGTCTGTCCAAAATTCTTAAAGCGCAGTTTTGCTGCTTTGATTTTTGCCAGTGTTACGGGTTCATGTTCACCTACCCTGCATGGATTTTTTGACACTGGGTTGGTTGGCTTCGAGGTAACACAGACCTTTGGCCAATTGATTGATTCACCTGAAGGCCCGCGCGTTGCTCACTTCGTGACAGTGAATACGCCAAATTCAGCAGAAATTAGGGCTTTTACAGAGGGGGTGATTGCGTATGTCCCCGATTTCGCCGGTATGGGGCCTGCTGTTGTGCTCGATCCCAAGGATCGTTTGTCGAGTGATACAGATTTCAGCACAACTGAGGACACATTTGACCTTCCACGTCCCGCGTCTGTGCGATTTGCGTTGCTCAACCTTGATCCTTCCAGCGTTTCCAATGCTGCCCAAGCAGCGTTTGCCGCAGATATGGGGTCAGACGTGCCAGCCGACGCAGGGCAGAAATTTCTCGATGGATTGTCGGGGTACAAAAACGTCAAGGTTTCGACGGACCCCACGATCACCGCTAATCGTGACCTCCTTGGTTCTGTCAGCGCAGACAAACTGATTATTGTCGGATTTCAGGGTAAAGTTGCAGAGATCAAATCCTTTGTTAATCCACTGCCCTACCTGATTGCTGGTTTTCCAGAGGCGCAGCGTGATTTTGTTGACAGTCAGCCGCCTGTGATCGGTGATGTTTGGGTGCGCGCATCTGACAATGCCGGGCTTGTGGATGGTCAAGAATATCTAGTGGGCGCAAGTAACCAGATTAACCTGCCTAATGTCGTCTATGGGCATATGGGGTTGGCTGTTGCGGTGACTGACACCGTGAGTGCCACTGGCGAAAATATTGGTATCCACGAGATTGGATACCAATTGGCCCAAATTATCGATGACGGCGCGGGCGGCGAAATCAGAACCTTGGTCAGGTCTGGTCGTCAATTGATGAACAAGCTTAGTGTGATTCCTGCTATTGATCATTACCAATCTTATTTCGACGACAAGCGCAGCAATGCCACAACGCGTAGCTTTGTTTATACACTGCGGTTTAAAGATGATCCCGGTGCTGATCCCACACCCAAGGCAAGCAATGCCTTTGGCAGTAGTTTGAATGGGTCGCTTTCACTGGCAAGCCTGACAAGCGGCACCTATGAGGTGACGATCACCGCGCGGGATGCGCGTCTGAACGTTGCGAGTGAACGAGTGGTTCGGATGGAAGTGACAAATGATCCGGTGGCAATCGCATCCGCAAATTGGGGTCTTCAGGGGACGTTCGGGCCGATCACCGCTTTAAGCACCTCCAGCGATGAGGAGGAGTTTCTGGTTATTCCCGCACTTCCCACGACACCTTTTACACTTGCAACACGACTTACCGATGCACCGACCCTCGGGGCCAGTGAGAGTTTCTGTTATAAGGTTGCCCTCAACGGCGTCGACATTGCGGCTGGTGCTGATCCGGGTTTGTACCCACTGGGTACGCGCGTATATGGCGGGAATATCGTACCGCAAGACCTGACTTTTCCGGCTGAGGGGTTGCATGAGATTGCCGTTTGGATCGGTGAGGATTGTGCGATCGATCCCAATGCCTCTGCCACTTTGCGCACAATAATCGTGATGACCTATGAATTAACTTTGGACATCACAGCACAGGCGGCTTTGGGGGCAGCGCCTTTGATACCGCATGTTGCGAATGACAGCTTGATTGTTGGAGACACGCTTGAACTGACGCTTGCTGCCAGTGGCTTCATTGCCGGGCACGCGGTCGAAGCGACCTATGATTGGACGGTTGTGACACCAACAGGTGACCTTGCTCAGGCAGGCCAAACATGGAATTTCGGCCCCTTTGCTGACCCCGGAGTCTATACCTTTACCGGGCGGGTGACTCTATTTGGTGTTGAGTTCCCCCAGACCTTCAAACAAGCCGTGCTTGGGGTGATCTATCCTGCCGTAACATCACTTTGTACGGAACAAATCCATGATCTTGCGATAACAACAGTTCCGGCAATTCTGCCTGTAGGAGATCAAATTGATTTCTCATTTGCCTCATCAGGCACTGGCACTGCACAATTTGAAGTCGGATCAAACACGTCACTGACTGCCAGTGGTTCCTTGCGGGTTCAACCAACGGCGGTCAGTGGCATTGCAGATGATGTAATGCTCGTTGCGCAGTTCAATGGCCGTCAAATGGTATCGCATGACCTGACCATGTGCGCGTTACGTTTTCTAAAACACGACAACACGGCCTATGATTTAACAACTGAGGCGCTTGGCATCAGTAATTTCGTCAGCAATGGGAACCTGCCCGCGGCCAGTGCCTTTGCAGATGTTGTACCCGGCCCCGCAGCCCGCCGCGACATTGAATTATTTCGCCTTGAGTACGAAGATGCGAGCCAAGTGGCGGCGGCCCAAACTGAGCTGCGCCTCACGATTAGTTATGATGTAAACTACAGCGATGCTGACGCTCCTGTGGATCAACACGGCCCCATTGTTTACCAACTCAACAACAAAAACGGTAACGTCTTTCGTGGTGAATTTCTGCGGCTGGTCACTGACGCGCAGGACGATGCCGTTCTGGGCGATCAAACCGTCCTTGTGCCTATGACAGGGTTCATGGGAACGCGTGGCGAGTTCCTTGTACGCGCTGAACGTCCTGTACAGGCAGGAATTACAAACACCAGACAAACCACAATCTGTCGTCGGAGTACCGAAAACAACAACAGCGTCGATCCTTACCGCCATGATTGGCGTATTCTTTTGATTAATGTGATCGTCTATCGCAACGTCGCGAACACAGGGCCGGTAAAGTCGCGCGGTGCGGTTCAAGATGACATTGATGATGCAAATCAACGGTTTTCGCAATCTTGTGTTCGGGTCCAACAGGCGGCGGTAGACTTCGGGGGCGCAGGAAGTCCCGGTAGGGCCCTGCCTGTTCTAGCTGCACCTAATACGTATGCTGATGGAACTGGGTTTTCTACTGCAGCCATTGGTGCCCCATATACGGCAGAAGAAAATGCTTTCTTTGTCGCAAAAGACGCAAATCTAAATACACTAGATGTATTCTATGTGCCCGATTTTGACCCATTATCAGTCGCACGTGTGGGTACGCGTGGACGATCTTACCCAAGATTTATAGCACCTGGTAATCCGACCAATTATAGTAGCGTCGTTCTGACACAACATAGCCAATTCTTCGTTCTTGCCCATGAATTTGTGCATATATTGGCGAATGCGGGGCATCGGAATGGAGAACCCCCGAATGGACTGTTCAATGTCCCTAACCCGCCAATTCCGAGCAAAGCAGTAGGTGGAACGAAACGAATTGGGCCAAACGCAGGTGCCGCGACTGCAGGTGTTGGCAACAGCGACACAACTTTGTTCAGAACGAATGCGGAGACGTTACCATGATGGAAAGAACTCCGAAAAATTCAAAATATATCCTTGCCGCAGTCTGTCTTGTACTTGGCATGGTAATCACCAGCTTGTTTTTTCTAATTAAAGAGCGCGTTCCATCAACAACAAATGATCATACCCCAAGCCTCGTCGCTGAAGAGCTACCCGATAGTGTTCATCAAGTTCTTCGAGAAAACCGATCAGCAATCGAAACGGGTCTAAAGGGCGAAAAGACTGGCAACGGCGTATTTGCAATGGAACGTGTGCTTATGGCTTGGGATCCAATAGGGTTTCGAGCAGACACTTTGACCGACCTGCTTGGCGCGCCGTCTGTTCGCGAAGACGGCGTATTGACCTATCGTTTTGACTCAGGTCTCGGCGGGGTCGTGTGGCAATTTACAACCGGAGCAGATGATAAAATAACTAAGACCCAAAGGTATTCGATGTGGTGAATGGGATTAAATATACCTTGCTGCATTGTACCGCTTTAATGCTTCGGGCTCTGACGGCTGCATTGCTCGTTTTCTGGTCGACAGCAAATGCCTACGCCCAAAGCAGCTATCCGCCCTTATCAGCCTATGTCGAAACCGCCGGGCTGCCCGGTGATGTCATTGAACCGGGTGAAGGTGAGACCTCACAAGGTCTGCTAGATCGGGTTCGCGTCAAGGAATTCCTCTATACTGAAATCACCGAACTCATAGATTTGGGCGGTGGCATCTTTGAGGATCGTGACATCGGCGCGATAGCCACGGGTCAGCTTGTGATTGACGGCGGGTTGTCCTTAAAAATTCCCGGGTTGGATTCTTTTGAAATCGTTATCGCAGATGGCGAGTTGGCCTTCTCCGCCACGGCACGTGAAACCCACGCCGCCCTGCCTGAGGATGATTATGCGTTTATCATGCGGGTGGAATCCGTGCCCATCGCATTGCGCCTGAAATCAGATTTGATGCGCCCCGTTAATGCCGTAGCCGAGGGTGAATTTACCGAGTTCGCAAAGAATGGCACAGGGCAGTTGATCGACGATGGTGGAAATCCCGTCTACCCTGAACTTTCTGCGACGGTTAGTATTATCATAAGCATCAACTTTGACGGTGAGTCCGACATAAGGTTTGAGGCCGAAGGCGGTGCCACCCCAGTTTTCCGCGTCAGCAATCCGATTATGATTGGTGAAAGTGGCATTGTGTTGGTGGTCGATCAAGCAACCCTCGACTTGGTTGAGGATAGCTCTCCTTCCGATCTCGCGAACGCTTGGAAAGGTATCTATTTTGAAAAGTTCGCTGTGCATTTTTCCGGCGCGCTTGACATGCCAACGCTTGAAAATGGCCCCGGCGCGGCACCCAGACCTGCGGGCCTGACCAATATCACGGCAACAAATTTCTCAGTTGGTACAGGCGGATTTAGTGGGCGTCTGGCCGGTGGTGCAAGCGGATTGATCGTCATTCCGTTGGGAGGCATGGATTTTGAACTCACAGAGGTTGAGTTGGAGTTTCAGCAGAACGCGCTGACTGCCGGTAAGATTGGCGGCATCATTCGCGCGTTTCCGTTTTTTGATGAGGATCTAAAGCTTGACCTAGGTCTTGATCTAAGCGGCAACTTTTCAATTGGTATCGCGGCGGATGATCCCAATAAAACGGGCGATGGGTTGGTTTCTTGGGACGTTGCGGGCGCGATTGAACTAGAAATCCAAAGCCTCGCCTTTGAATATCGCGAAGATGTTTTCTACACGACCCTGAACGGTGCGGTGATCCCGCAGTTCTTTGATGCAGACATTCAGTCAGCCCCAGACAGTGACCCGCGTATTCCGGTGAACAACCTGACCATCAGTTCTGAGGGCAAGGTGTCGCTTGATGGTGGCTGGGTGACATTGCCCGAAAAACGATACCTGAATTTCAATGCATTTCGGGTTGAGTTGTCCCAAATCGGATTTGGCGCTGAGGGTGAGGTCGATACGCAAAACTGGGTGGGTTTTTCTGGAGGCGTCGAACTGGTTAAAGGGCTTTCAGCGGGCGCAAAGTTCAAACAGCTTCAGTTCCTTTGGCCAAAGTCGAATGGAAACAACGGTGTGGATGTTCGTTTGCAAGGCGTGGAAGTGTCTTATGAACAAAAGGGCGTGGTGTCGTTTCAAGGGGCCGCAGATTGGTTTGAAGACAGCACCAAAAAGGGCTTTGCGGGTGCGATCACCGCCAATCTGGAATTCATAGAAACCTCAGTGGCGGCCCGAATTCTAATTGGTGAAACGCTTCCGGATGCAGCTCAAGGCGTCAGTGCGGGCGGCACCTGTGCGACACCTGCTGCCAGTGATCCGTTCAAGTTTTTCTATCTGGATGTGGATGCAAACCTTGCCACAGGGATTCCGGTTTTTGCTAACGTGTCTATTTTTGGTCTGTCAGGACTGTTGGCACTTAATCTTGAACCTCAACTTTGTGCCTTTGCCAAACCGCTTGATTGGTTTGATGCGCATCGCACCTCTACAAATGTTGTGGATGGCAGCCCGCCACCTTGGGTGCCAAACAATGATGCATTTGCCGTTGGGTTAGGTGTTGTTCTGGGCACCAGCAGCGACAATGGGTTTGCCATCAATTCCAAAGTTGCGCTAACCGTCGCTATTCCCGGACCAGTCGTCATGCTGACCGGGCAAGGTAATGTGTTGAAGCCCAGAGGCGAATTGTTAAGTGCGACCCATCCCGTGTTTCGCGCGATTGCTGTCTTTGACGGGCGCCAACCTAGTTTCTTGATCAACCTTGGTGTTTTCTTAAAAGTGCCTGACAATGGGTTGTTGGTCGATCTGTCCGCCACGAGCGAGGCATTTTTTAACCTACAAAACCCAGCCGACTGGCATCTCTACATGGGTAAAAAGACACCCGAAGAAGAAAGAATGCAGGCGCAATTGTTGTCGATCTTTTCGGCAAGTGCCTATTATATGCTTGAACCGGATGGCCTGCAATTTGGGGCTAAGGCAGGCTACGACTCCCGGCCCAATTGGAAGTTTGGCCCGCTTAAAGTCACTCTTGCCGCTTGGGTGCAAACCGATGTCGATCTAAGCTGGCGACCGATCCATGCTTGGGGTGCGGCTGAACTTGGTGGTGATGTCCAACTCAAAGCCTTTGGTTTTGGGGTTGGCCTGTCAGCCAATGCGGGGCTAGAGGCGTCATCCCCAACACCCTATCTGATCGCAGGAGAATTCCGGGTAAAGCTGAACTTGCCATGGCCATTGCCAGACCCCAGTGCAACTGTTTCGTTGAAATGGGAAGAACAAGCCACACCAGAACCGCTCGATAATATTGTAAGCACGCTGGCGCTGGATGCTTCAAAATCGCTAAATACGGTTGAAATTGAGGATGTGAGGCGCAACACAAATGTGGCTGCGGGACATGTTGTTGATCAAACCACCCTATGCAGCCCGAGTGAAAGTAGTCCTGAAACAGGTGGCTGTTCCCGGCCCATGGTTGAGGTCACGTATCGGCCAACCGTTTCTTTTGCGCGCGACACAAACGAGGTCTTTACCCAAGCCATTGATGAACGCCCGAATCTGGTTGGAAATGCAAACGGTCATGTCGACATCATCCAAGACGCGCGGTTTGAATATAATCTGCGTGCTTTGAAAATCTGGGCCTCTCCCAAAGAACCCGGCGTGAATGCGACGTTTGATGCTGATGAATTCTTGCCCAAGGTCTATGGCTCTTGGCCTGCATTGCCCGGCAGCCCTCCGCCTTCGGGCTTTCCGCCTGCCGCTGTTCCAGGTGCCGTGCATCTGAAGTTATGGAGCAAGAATCCCTTTAGTGTGTATGATGCCAGCACCTATCTATTCTATGATGATGGCACCGCCAGCTGGCCTGAATGGTTTTCTGGTGTCTATGAAAACTACCCCTGCCCACCCGATGATGGGCACAGCCCAACGCCGGGTGACAAACCGTCGAAAGACCCCATTGGGGTAACCGATGGGTTTTCTATTTGGGACGTGTTGTGGCGCTTTGGTTTGGACCCAGACAGTGGCCCCAGCGAACCTGCGCGCGAGGTGCAACCAGACCGTCCTTTTGTCAAAGAATGTGATGATCCGAATATTCTGACCGAAGAGGATTTGATCCTGCCACCCTATCACGTATTTAGCATGGCCGTTGAAAGCGACGTTAACGATGGCGGTGCAACCACGCACAAGACCTATCAAGATACCGGATATTTTCATACCGAAGGGGCGCCGCTTAACCTTGATCCGTTTGTACACAACACGGTTCCACATAATGTGGCACTGCCCCATTATCGCGGCTATGACATGGGGGTCAGGTTCAACGAGACCTATATGGATCTGCTCTACAAAGACTACGATTCCGATCCTGACGATACCTATCGCACACCCGGCCTGCGTACTGTGATTGAAATTGTCGATGATAATGACGGCCCGCTTGAGGCTGGCGCGTCTGGCGCTGTGATCGTCACGACCGAATGGATCCATTCGGATGGGCATATTCAGGCACGCACAGACGATGATTGGATTGGGCTTTTGACTGATATGGGTCTCCCGATTGACAGTGGGATTCTGCCCAAAGACGATGCGGTATATGGTCGGATCACCGGTGACGGTGCCACAGGTGCCTTGCGGCCCGGACAACGGTATCGGGCACGTATCTGGCTAGAGGATCCGCGCCTGATAAATGACGAACGCCTGACCGATCCAGAATGGTTGCAAACCAATGCCATCCGTCAAGTTGACCGTGTTGCAGGGCGTGCATTGATTTATGAATTCCCACTGGTCACCTCGACTTACGAAAGCTTTGCAGACCTGATGAACACCTACGAAGGGTTCTGGTGGCCTCTTGATGCTGAGGCGGGATTTGACCGAGCGGCGGTACAAAACATTGCACAAGCGGCGAGTCTACGCCATTCAAAACCTGCAAATGCCAGCAATGGCGATGCGATGTATCTGGGGGCCACGTTGGCGCGGATGAGTCTGAATATCGACCCTGCGACACTGGCGCGCGATGCATTGCGCAGCCATGTCGCGGATGTGCCTAGCTATGGCGATGACCCGATGCTGATGAGCGATGCACAGGTTGATGCGGTAAATGCCGCATGGCAGGTCGAGCTTGGTGATTTTGCGGCACTCGATCATGCGATGGGACTTGGGCGGTCACGCGAACCCCTGCCCCTTCAAGCTGAGATCAATACCTTGATCGAAGTCGGGTCTGGCAATCGACCGGGTTTCTTACTGGAATTACCCGAGGCGGTTGATTGGGTGCGCACGCAAGTGACGCTGACCCGCAGCTTGGGCGGCGTTGATGTCGACTTAGCCGTTTCTGTCGTGCCAAATCGGTCGGGCGCACGCGCGTTCATATTCGACATGTCGGGTAATATACTAAATGACCTTGTCGATGCGCGCTATAACATGACCCTGACGTATGAGCATAACATCGGCCCACGCACGGCGCTTTTGCGCAGTCAAATAGCCACAGACCGTGAAATTGTGGTGCTGGATATTTCTGTGCCAGACGGTAACTTTGAGGATCGTTTGCCATGATTGAGGCGTATTCAATCCTCGTGTCACTTGCGCTGGCAGTCCTCGTCTTATTGGTTGCCCCCTTTATCCTGCGGGCTTTGACCAACGCCTTGTCGGGTTTTGACAACTGGGATCGCTATTGTCAGAACATCTGCCGTTTCAAGGTTTGGGTTGCTTGGCTGATCGGAATTGTGATTGGCATATTCCTTTGTTTTTGCTGGATTCATATCCGCGACCTACTGGATTTCAATCCTTGGTGTCTGTCGCTTCTGTTCTTGCTGTTGCTGCTGGCGGCATATCTTGCGTTTCGCTATGCGCTGGTCGCCGTCTGCTGCGCTGTCAGACGTGTCGATGGTGTCGCAGGCCAAGCCACGTCATTGTTTGGCCCGCTTCTTGCGATCCTATTGGCCGTACTGCTGCTTGCGTTACTCTTGTGGCTTGGCGGCCAACCGCTGGCAGAACTGTTGTTGAATGCCACCTGCGCGCGCCTGCTTTATCTCGTGTTACTGCTTGTGCTGGTCTACCTGATGCTTGCTGCCTTTGAATGTCGCTTTTGTAAAAAGCAGTCTAATGACAACTGCCAAAACGTCGCCAAATGGTATCTCGCCGTAATTTCTGTGCTGCTCATTTTAGCCATTCTCATTGCGTGGCTCTGTCGCGACGAAATCCGCAAAGTTGAATACGAACTGGCGATGATAGGTATCTATTGGGACGGCAAATACGATGGTGAGGAAGGCGCACATTTGCGTTGGAATTTCTCTTATGATTTGGATTTCCCCGAGAGCGGTTTTGACCTCTATCGCCGCCCCAGCGCGGGTGGGGGCTGGAGTCTCATGAACACAACGGGTCGCATTTACCCGACATCGGTCTGGACCACAGGCGTTGTGCCGGGCGCGTGGATGCCAGCGGGCGAAGATCGGATACCTCTGGCCGTGCATGACCGGTACACAGGCGCGAATATTGATCAGTTTGAACACCTGCTCGATATGCTGGCGCGTGATTTTGACCAACCACTTTATTATGTCGAAGGGCAGGACGCCCCCTTTACCTCGCTTGCGGATGCAGAGGTGTTTGCCGAAATACAAACCAACTCTGCCGCAGTGTGGGGGCCGTTTGAACCGCGTATGTTGATGCAAACGCTTGCCATCCACCCTGAGGTCGCGCGATTGCTTGGGCTATATTACATTGACGACAGACCTGATACCGATGTGCCTTATGACTACAAGATTGTCGGCTATTGGGCAGACCGCGTCCGTGATTATGTCGCCGAGGACATCAGCCGTCCAAACACACAGCCTTTGGCCCAGCCTGTGCTGCAACAACCAGCACTTTTGCCCCAGCCCACAAAACCGTTCCCCGGCGGTGGGGCCTATTGGCCAACGGAAGCCGTCGTTGGTTTGACATGGAACCCACCCACAATTGCGCCCAATATTTCACTGCAAAAGGTGGATGGCATCACATCAATCCTACATCGACCAGAGCGTCAGAACCTTGGCCCAGTCGGCGGACCACGTGACGAAAGCCAACCGTTCGAGGCCTTGATGTCACCCGGTGAAAACGGTGCATTTGATGTCAACGATCCGGTGCTCGTCAATCCCGAAGACACCGATACGGGTCAGGTCTGGCCGGATGTCTTTACCTATGACAATTGGGTGGACTATCGCCGCTACGCTTACCGGGTCATTGGCATCGATCTTTTTGGACGTGACAGCGTTGCCTCTGCCCCCAAGGAACTGGATGTGATTGATCTGGTGCCCCCGCCACCCCCGCTTGGGGTTGAGGCCCAAGTCTTGCAACGTGAGGACAACTCGTTGATCCGCGGTCTGCCAGAGGGCGTGCGAGACAGCCTGTTTCCCGATGCAACCAACCACTTATATGTTGTCCGCGTCGCGTGGACGTGGCCCCAAAACCTCGCGCTGCGCGTGCCTGATGTTGAAGAATTCGAAATCCATTACAAGATCACTGACTACAACACATTTTCTGCACCTGTGAATTCGGTCAATTGGCCAGACGTGGCGCAATGGGAAGGCCAACTGGGGCAATCGATTGCTATTGCCGACACATCGCCCTTGCCCGGCGCACTCCAAGGTGGCGTGGATTCCTCAGGCGCGCCGCTTGCGGATCCAGAGTTTTATGAGACCTATTTTGAGGTGCCCTCCGGCAGCCCACTTGAGGCGCTGTTGATTGCGGGTGATGTCGAACAGGTTGTTTACGGTTACGTGTCGGTGGCTTCGGTCGATCACAGCCCGTTTTCGAATGTTGGCCCGCTTGCCTCACCAACAGTTATCTTTAGCCGTGATCTGGTGCCCCCACCTGCGCCTGACGCCCCGGCGCTATTGTCACCTGTTGGGCAGATCGTTGCGGACGGTGTGGTAGATACATCAGGCGGTGCCGACCGGGCGGGGAATATTTCATATACCCTCAGAATTCCCAATGCGAATGGGATATATACCTATCGACTGGAACGGTTGGACCCTGCCCGTCTCGCACCGGCAAACGCGGATGATCCCACGCCTGCCGTGTGCCCAACACCTGGCGAAGGCACCGCCGCACTCGAAGTGCTGGCACTTGCTAACCCGGGCGCGTTCTTGTCCGTGTCTGCCGTGGCAATTCAACCCGCAACCATTAACGCGAACGTAGTTGCTGACTATACAGATTCAGCAGATGCAACATTGGGTAAAACCTATTTCTATCAAGCCCGGGCACTGGACCCGGCAGGCAACGTAAGTGATCCATCGGCCTTGGGTGTGCCGGTGATCGTCACCGACGCCGTCCCACCCCGTCAACCGATTGTCACACGCATCCTGAGCGCGGATTCTGCGAATGAATTGATTTGGTCTCGTAACGTCGAAGGTGATTTGCGTGCATACGAGGTTTACCGGACAACGGCCAAAGACCGGGTGAACGCCAAGCGCAAAATGACCCGTATCGTTGACCTAGACCCCGCGGGACAAAGCACAGCATCGAGTGCGTCACCGCAAGATGCTGTCACCTTCACTTCTGGAACTGAAACACGCTGGCTTTGGCAGGATGAAGATATCGTGGCCGGGACTGAGTACTTTTACAGGCTCGTTGCCATTGATTGTTCAAGTAACGCATCCGAGATGTCAGCCACAGTGTCGGCGCGTGCCATCGATTTGACCCCACCGCCTGCACCTGAGTGGGACCTGATCAACCCAGCGGTTGTTTTGGACCCCGGTGGCGACACTGAGGTGGCGTTGAGCTGGATGGACATGCCCGACGAAGCCGGCGTGCGGTTTTTGTTACAACGTCGTGTCGAAGGAACTATTTTGTGGCGATCCCTTACTGGATGGGAACCGGGCATGATCAGCTTTAGCGATGCGGCGGTCTTCACGGGCGAGAGCTATTCCTACCGTTTGCGCGCCATGGATGGGGTTGGCAACAAAGGGTCAGATTGGTCAGCCGAACAACTGGTCGCAATCCCGTAAGGGCACGCATGATGGTGATGCGCGCCTTAGCTCTGCACTTGTGGTATCTAAACGGCACATTAACCATCAAAGAACCACTGCCCTGACGCGCCAGCGCAACGAAAATTCGGGGGAACGCAACGACACAGCGCAATTGGCTGTTTTTTACTGGCCTTTGCTGCGTCTGCACGGTAGGGGGCTGCAACTCATGACATGAAGGCTGACCCAATGGACCTGCGTAATATCGCAATCATCGCTCACGTTGACCACGGCAAGACAACGCTGGTGGACGAATTGTTGAAACAATCCGGTACGTACCGTGAAAACCAGGCGACCACTGAACGCGCCATGGACAGCAACGATTTGGAACGTGAACGCGGCATCACGATCTTTGCAAAACCCACATCTGTCGAGTGGGAAGGCACACGTATTAACATCGTGGACACCCCCGGTCACGCCGATTTTGGTGGCGAAGTTGAACGCATTTTGTCGATGGTCGACGGCGTTGTTCTGCTGGTTGATGCGGCTGAAGGCCCAATGCCACAGACCAAATTCGTGACCTCCAAAGCGTTGAAATTGGGCTTAAAACCAATTGTTGTTATCAACAAAGTTGATAAGACAGACGGCGAGCCAGACCGCGCGTTGGATGAATGTTTTGATCTGTTCGCCAGCCTTGATGCGACGGATGAGCAGCTTGATTTCCCACATATGTACGCCTCTGGTCGTGCCGGATGGGCAGACATGACGTTGGATGGCCCGCGCAAAGATTTGACCGCGCTGTTTAAACTTGTTCTTGAACACGTCCCTGCCCCTGCGCAGATCGCTGAGAAAGACAAGCCGTTTACCATGCTTGCAACCACACTTGGCGGTGATCCGTTCTTGGGCCGTTTGCTGACAGGTCGTGTGGAATCAGGCACGTTGAAAGCGGGCCAGACCGTCAAAGCAATGTCACGTGACGGCACGCTGATCGAAAACTTCCGCGCCACTAAGATTTTGGCGTTCCGCGGTTTGGACCAGACCGGCATCGATTTGGCCGAAGCAGGCGATATCGTGTCGATTGCAGGTATGACCAAAGCAACCGTTGCGGATACAATCGCTGAAGCATCCGTTGTTGACGCGATCCCGGCACAGCCGATTGACCCGCCCACAATCACCGTGACCTTTGGCATCAACGACTCACCTTTGGCTGGTCGTGATGGTAAGAAAGTGCAATCTCGCGTCATCCGTGACCGTTTGATGAAAGAAGCCGAATCTAACGTCGCGATCAAAGTGACCGATTCACCCGGTGGCGATTCATTCGAAGTCGCGGGTCGCGGCGAATTGCAGATGGGTGTCTTGATCGAAAACATGCGCCGCGAAGGGTTTGAGCTTTCTATCTCGCGCCCACAGGTCTTGTTCCAAGATATTGACGGTGAACGCCACGAGCCGATCGAAGAAGCCACAATCGACGTGGATGACGAATATTCAGGTGCCGTGATCGAAAAGATAACAGGCGTGCGCAAGGGTGAGCTGGTCGAGATGAAACCAGCCGGTGCAGGTAAAACCCGCATCATCGCCCACGTGCCTTCACGCGGTTTGATCGGGTATCACGGTGAATTCCTGACCGACACGCGCGGTACGGGCGTTATCAACCGCGTGTTTCACAAATGGGCACCGCACAAAGGTAAGATCCCTGGCCGCCGTGCTGGTGTGCTGATCTCCATGGAAAATGGCACAGCTGTTTCATTCGCCCTGTGGAAGCTCGAAGACCGTGGTCGTTTCTTTATCGGCGCGCAGACTGATGTCTACAAAGGTATGATCATCGGTGAACACACGCGTGAAAACGATCTGGAAGTGAACCCACTTAAGGGTAAGCAACTGACCAACGTACGTGCATCAGGTACGGATGAAGCGGTGAAATTGACCACGCCAATCACCTTGTCTTTGGAAGAAGCGATCGCCTATATCGACGATGATGAATTGGTCGAAGTCACGCCAAATGCGATCCGGTTGCGCAAGCGCTATTTGGACACGCATGAGCGTAAGCGGATGTCAAAAGCAGGCTAAGCTCGGCTAGAGAAAACAAAAAGGCCGGTCGCTGTGCAGCGACCGGCCTTTTTCGTTTCTGAACTCAAATCAAAGATCGCATCGCTATTCGTTGGTTTCAATGATCATAAGTTCACGTTCTGACGCGCCACGCGCATGGTTTAAGGCTGCTTGATAAGTATCTGAATGATAGCATTTTTCGGCAGTCTCAACATCTGGAAAACGGGCAACGACGTTTCGCGGGCGTTCCTTGCCCTCAAGCTGAACAAAGCGTCCGCCACGTGCGATAAACTCACCACCGTGTTCAGCAATCGCAACTGTCGCACCTGCGGCGTACTTCTTATACGCCTCTTCATCCGTCACGGTCACATGTGCAATCCAAAGTGCGCCCATTTTCTATCCCTTCAGTATATTTTCGGCAGCCGCAATGGCGGCCTGTGCATTCTCGACGCTTGGCCCGCCGCCTTGCGCCATGTCAGGGCGCCCACCGCCACCCTTGCCGCCCAGTTCAACAACCGCCGCCTTGAGCAGGTCAACAGCAGAGAGGCGCGAAGTGAGGTCATCGGTCACGCCTGCCGCAATCGCTGCTTTACCGCCTGTATCTGCAATCAACAGAACTGCACCAGAGCCAACTTTGGTTTTATGTTCGTCTATCAACGCGGGTAAATCTTTGCCTGTTACACCACTTAGCACTTGAGCGATGAACTTAACGCCGCCGACCTCTCGGGCTTCAGTTGGGGCCGCACCACCACCTGACATCGCAAGTTCACGACGTAATTGCGCAACCTCATTGTTCAGCGCCTTGCGTTCATCGATTAGCGCACGCACCCGTTCTGGCACATCAATCGTGGATGTTTTTAATGTCTCAGCCACATTAGACAACGCAGATTGCTGATTTCGCAACCACGCCATCGCCTCTGCGCCAGTCAGGGCTTCGATCCGGCGTACACCAGAACTACTTGCGCTGTCGCCCAGCAAAACAAACGCGCCAATATCGCCGGTTTGACGCACATGCGTGCCGCCACAAAGCTCAAGCGAATAGGTGGCTTTGTCGCTGCCTTTGCCAGACCCCTCCTGACGACCCATAGATACCACGCGCACTTCGTCGCCGTATTTTTCGCCAAACAATGCCTGCGCACCAAGAGCGCGGGCATCATCAGGTGTCATAATACGTGTTTCCACTGGAGCGTTCTGGCGTATGTAGGTGTTTACCTCGGCTTCAACGCGGGTCAGTTGATCAGCGGTCATTGCTTTGGTATGGCTGAAATCAAATCGCAGACGATCTGCAGCGTTCAATGACCCACGCTGTGCAACATGGTCGCCCAAGGCACCGCGCAGTGCCTCGTGTAACAGGTGCGTTGCAGAGTGATTGGCACGGATCGAAGTGCGCCGGGTATGATCGACGCTAAGCACCGCATCTTGACCCGGTTTTACATCGCCTTCAACCACGGTACCGATATGAGCAAACACACCAGCGGTCTTGCGCGTGTCCGTTACGTTGACGGTGCCGGTATCAGTTTTGATCACACCGGTATCGCCAACTTGTCCGCCAGATTCTGCATAGAACGGCGACTGGTTCAGCGCGATTTGAACAGTGTCACCTTTGCTGGCACTCTCAACCACCACACCATCTTTGATGATCGCAGCCACCTGCCCTTCGGCAGTTTCGGTGTCATAACCCAGAAAATCGGTTGTGCCGTGTTTATCAGCAATATCGAACCACACGGTTGCATCTGCTGCCTCGCCCGATCCTGACCATGCAGCACGCGCTTTGGCTTTTTGGGCCTCCATCGCTGTGTCAAATCCGGCTGTGTCAACGCCGCGCCCCTGCTCGCGCAGGGCGTCCTGCGTTAGATCAAGGGGGAAACCAAAGGTGTCATACAATTTGAACGCGGCGGCACCCGGAAGGTCAGCCTCGGCTGGCAATGCATCCACTTCGTCCGCCAGCAGCTTGAGGCCGCGTTCTAACGTCTGCTTAAAGCGGGTTTCTTCGAGTTCCAGCGTTTCGGTGATCAAGGCCTGCGCGCGTCCAAGCTCTGGATAGGCAGAGCCCATCTGCTGCACCAAAGCGGGCACCAATTTGTGCATCAAAGGATCCGTTGCGCCCAACAAATGTGCATGACGCATCGCGCGGCGCATGATCCGGCGCAAAACGTAGCCACGTCCGTCATTGGCAGGCATCACGCCATCCGCAATCAGAAATGATGTAGAGCGCAGATGATCTGCAATTACCCTGTGGTGCACGTTGCCCGCCCCAAATGGATCAACATTAAGGGCGTGACCGCTGGCTTCAATCAGGCTGCGAAACAGGTCGGTGTCATAGTTGTCGTGCTTGCCTTGTAAAAGCGCGCCAATCCGTTCCAATCCCATACCAGTGTCAATCGATTGCATCTCAAGCGGGCGCATTGTGCCATCAGCAAACTGTTCGTTTTGCATGAAAACGATATTCCAGATTTCGATGAAACGATCGCCGTCTTCATCCGGGCTGCCTGGAGGGCCACCGGGGATATGATCGCCGTGATCATAAAAAATCTCGGTACACGGACCACAAGGACCTGTCGGCCCCATCCGCCAAAAGTTGTCATCGGTTGCAATGCGGATGATCCGGTCATCTGGCAATCCCGCAACTTTTTTCCAAAGCTCAGCTGCCTCATCATCGGTATGATAGACTGTGACCAGTAGCCGGGATGCATCAATGTCAAAATCTTTGGTTAGCAATTCCCAAGCAAAAGCAATCGCATCTGCTTTGAAATAATCCCCAAAGCTAAAGTTCCCAAGCATTTCAAAGAAAGTGTGGTGGCGTGCCGTATAGCCAACATTGTCCAGATCGTTGTGCTTGCCCCCGGCACGCACACATTTTTGGCTGGTCGTGGCGCGGTTATAATCGCGTGTTTCCAGCCCGGTGAACAGGTTCTTGAACTGCACCATGCCAGAGTTTGCAAACATCAAAGTAGGATCATTGCGCGGCACCAAGGGGCCAGAGGCCTGAACGGAATGGCCCTGATTGCCAAAATAGGACAAAAAGGTGGATCGGATGTCGTTGAGCGTCTTCATGTCTGGGCCTTCCGGGGCAAATGTCTGCTTTCAAATACCCTTGGCATCCAGCGCTGTCCACAGCTTGGCACCATGAAAAAAGGGCACCCCGCTCTGGGATGCCCTTTGTTATTCATTTCGAAATGATGCGACCGGAGCGCACAAGCGCTTCACGCTTCGAGAATGTCGATGTCGTCTTTCTCAGAGCCGTCAAAATCCAACCCATGTGCAGCGCGGATTTTATCTTCGATGTCATGTGCCATCGTCGCGTGCTCTTTCAGGAATTCTTTTGCTTTTTCACGGCCTTGCCCGATCCGTTCATCGCCATAGCTGAACCATGAGCCTGATTTATCCACCACGCCAACTTTCACACCAAGGTCCAGCAATTCACCCATCTTGGAGATGCCTTCGCCGTACATGATGTCAAACTCAACCTGTTTGAACGGGGCTGCCACTTTGTTCTTAACCACTTTTACGCGGGTGGCGTTACCAACAACCTCATCACGGTCCTTCAATGCGCCAATGCGGCGGATATCAAGACGTACGGACGAATAGAACTTAAGTGCATTACCACCTGATGTTGTCTCAGGTGAGCCGAACATGACGCCAATTTTCATCCTGATCTGGTTGATGAAGATCACCATGCAATTTGAACGACTGATTGAACCTGTTAGCTTACGCATGGCTTGGCTCATCAAACGGGCTTGAACGCCAACACTGCTGTCGCCCATGTCGCCCTCAAGTTCTGATTTCGGCGTAAGCGCCGCAACAGAATCGACAACAACCATATTCACGGCACCAGAACGGACCAAAGTATCGGTGATCTCAAGCGCTTGTTCGCCTGTGTCGGGCTGCGAGATCAGCAATTCGTCAATATCGATACCAAGTTTACGGGCATATTGTGGGTCCAGCGCATGTTCCGCATCCACAAAAGCACAGACGCCGCCGGCCTTTTGCTGTTCTGCAATACAATGCAGCGTCAGCGTGGTTTTACCAGAGGATTCTGGGCCATAAATTTCAATGATCCGCCCCATTGGCAAGCCACCTATGCCAAGCGCAATATCAAGGCCGAGCGACCCTGTTGAACTTGACGTGATATCCTGAATGGCACCTTCGGCACCCAGCTTCATAATGGAGCCTTTGCCGAACTGACGTTCAATCTGCGCCAGCGCACTGTCGAGTGCCTTTTGCTTTTCTGCGGTTTTTTTACTGTCCATTGTCAAAAGATCTGCCGTTGCCATTATGCCTATTCCCTTAGTGTCACAGTGAACCGTCCGCTACAATCGCTGATGGGCTGCTCATTTTTGTTCTTCTAATGTTCTTATGAGATCAAAAGCAGAACATTTCAATCAATTTATTTCATTCCCTATCTTTTTCCCATCAAGGTTAAGAAGTAGTTTACGGTAGTGAATGATATGTCTCTGATCCGGGAGTTCCCCTTAGGTGCTTGTTTTCTTTAAAGAACGCTTGGCGTTTCTATCTGTACCAAAAACGGGTACGACCGCCTATGAAGGGGCGTTGGCCCCACGTGCGGATATGGTGATTTCAGAGCCTCCGATGCTGAAACACGCGCCCGTCTATCGATATAACCGATTCATTCGCCCCATGTTCCTCAAGGTTTGTGATGTGGAACTGGAATTGATGGCCGTGATGCGTGAGCCGATTTCATGGCTTGGCAGTTGGTATCGCTATCGACAGCGCCCTTTTATGAAGGGCAAGCCAAACAGCACTTTTGGGATCAGTTTTGATGAGTTCATACTGGCTTATATGAAAGGTGATAAACCGGGCTTTGCAGATGTGGGCAGTCAGTCGAACTTTATGAAAAGCCAACCAAATGGCACAGGAATTACCCATTATTTTCGCTATGAAGATCAACCAAAGTTACAGGCATTTCTAAAGGATCGTTTGGATGTTGATCTGAACCTGACCCGCGAAAATGTATCGCCGCAGATGCAGTTAGACCTGACACCGGATGTCGAAACCCGGTTTCGCCGTAAGTTTGGTGATGAATTTGCACTATATGAAAGCATCACCTGATCTAGTGTAGTTGGCGATGAACCGTGTCCGTAAGGTCATTTAGTGAAAATGGCTTGGGCAGAAACACCGAATTGGGTATCTTTGTTTGCTCTTCACCAAAACTGTCTTCGGCGTAGCCAGACACAAATACCACCCGCACACCGGGACGATTTTTCAGGGCTTCCTTGACCCAACTGGGGCCATCCATACCGGGCATTACAACGTCGGTGACAAACACATCTATGTTTAAACTTTCGTCCTCCAGCGTTTTCAACGCAGCCTCGGCAGAATCTGCTTCCAACACCGTATAGCCACGCAGACGCAAGGCGCGGCTCGCGAATGCACGCACTGGCGCTTCGTCTTCGACCAATAGGATCACCCCATCATCATGTTTGGGCGTGATACGTTGTTCTTTCTTTACGCTTGGGGTTTGGACACGTGTCTGCACCTCAAGTACAGGGAAATAAAGGATAAATGACGTTCCAATTCCAACGGTGGAATCGACAAAGATAAAACCACCGGTCTGCTTGACGATTCCATATGCAGTCGACAAGCCAAGCCCCGTCCCCTCGCCTGTGCGTTTGGTGGTGAAAAACGGTTCAAACACTTTTTGCAGTTTGTCCGGTGCGATCCCTTCACCATCATCACAGACCTGCACGGTTACATATTGCCCCGCAGGCACTGTGACGCGGTCGCGGGTCAGTGGCTCTGCCAACGTCGCACATTCCGTAATGATCCTGATTTCGCCACCCGCTGGCATCGCGTCACGCGCATTGACAACAAGGTTCATAAGCACCTGTTCCAATTGCCGTTTGTCGGCGCGAATTGGTTGAAGCACAGGATCATGGCTAAGCGTTAGAGTAACCTTTTCACCGACAAGCCGGTTCAGCAGATGGGTCAAATCGGCCAAAGTATCGCGCATATCAAGCGTTTCGGGCCGCAATGTTTGTTTGCGCGAAAATGCCAATAGCTGACCAACAAGGGCGGCGGCACGGTTGGCGTTTTGGTTGATCTGCATCAGGTCCGCATAATCGGGATCACCCTGATCATGGCGCAACAGTAAGAGGTCGCAATGGCCCGAAATCGCAGTGAGTAAATTGTTGAAATCATGCGCCACCCCGCCAGCCAGCTGACCAATTGCCTGCATTTTTTGGCTTTGCACGAACTGTGCCTCTAGGGATTTGAGTTCTGTCGCGTCATGCAAAACCGCAATCAAAGATGGTACGCCTTCTTCGGTGATCCGGTTTAATGTAACTTGAACAAACACTTCGCGGTCTGTGCGGGTCAGGCGTAGAAATTCCGATTTCTGCACCATGCGCCCTGCCAAAGTGTCATTTAACCAATCCGTGATGGATCGACCAAGCCCCTCCATGAGGTGCGACAGATGGATGTCTTCGGTTAGGGAGACGCCAATTAGTTTGGCGGCCATGCGGTTAAACGATTGCACCGCACCATCAGGGGCAACTTTGATCATTGGGACAGGTAGGTCTTGAAATGCTTGCCATCCCTGACCTGCATCTTGGCCCATCGGTGCGGGTAATAGGTACATTGCCCTGCGGCCAGCACCCGCTGCAACCTCTGCTGCAATCGCAGTCTTAGGCCCATCCGCAGTAGTGATCTCACTGGGAATACCGGGTGCTATGGGCAGTGACGTGAACACGCGGTCTAAGGATTTGACGCGTCCACCTGTTAATTTCAGGGCGGCATCGTTCATAAATAAGATTGCATCACCACGCCCGATCATCATCATCGGCAATTGGTGTCCCTCGACGCCTGCGCGTGGCGCGTGGCGTTCAGCGACCTGTTCAATACGCCAGACATAGGCGTCGTCCAGCATTTCATGCACCGAAAGCCGTATGTGCCCTGCCCGTGTCACGATGTCTTCTTGGGCCGCCCCGGCAGCGTTGGCTTTGGTTTGCAGGCGATGCACAATCCCGGCCGGGTTGGCAAAGTCTGCGTCCAAGGCCGCTGCAAGTGTTTCGTGATCCGTACTCTTAAATCGTTGATTTGCGGCACCGTTGCGCGAGATGATCTGACCATCTTGGTTGGCAACAAAGCTGGGTGTGGCATCTTTTGCGATGAAATCTGACACCACATCCATTGCATTTATCTGCTTTCGGCTATGCAGCTTACCCAGAAACACCAATAAACACACAATGCAGAGCAAGGTTGTCGCAGCCGTAAACAAACCAAGCGACATTATCCTTTCTGGTGCCAATAGGCCAAAAACGCCCAGCACGAAGGCGAGTAAGAACAATGCTCTTATCCGTCCCCCGGGTTGTTTTAGTTTGGATATCGCCGGATGGCGTTCAGCCGTTTTATAGGTCTTGTCCTGCAAAGCTGTCCCCGTGTCTGCGAATCGTACCAACAGTTACGCGCATCAAGAGTTAAGCAGCCTTTAACCAAGGCATGCTTTGCACGTATTAGTTGAGTATGAGCAGGGTTACGCTCGGGTCAAGTGTGTTGTGAAAAAACCGTCGCCGTGATCATCAACACTATAGCGCCGTGAAAACGTGCATTTCCAATCAGAATGTCGGATAAGGAAGGCCTCAACCCGATCTTCGTTTTCCACCTTGAACACCGAACAGGTTGCATAGGCCAAGATGCCTGATGGTGCCGTTAACGCGGCGGCCTGATCCAGAATATCATCTTGGATCTGCGTCAGCGCCTTTAGGCGGTCTTGTGTCAATGTCCATTTTCCTTCGGCAGCCCGCCGCCATGCCCCCGACCCCGAACAAGGCGCGTCACACAACACAACATCAAACGGCGCGTTTGCAGCCAGATCTTCGGTCTCTAGCTGCGTGATCCCTGCGGCAGCGCGTGCTGTGCGCGTTGGAAGGTCTGCCATGCGAGCCGCGTCAATATCATGCGCGAACACTTGACGGCTGTCGTCCATCGCCAAAGCCAAGGCCTTGCCACCCCCACCTGTACAATAATCCAGAACCTTGCCGCCAGGTGCAAGTGCCGCAACTACGGCTTGGCTGGCGGCGTCTTGCAGTTCAACGTAACCCTCTGAGTAGGCTTGAGAGTTACGGATTTTGCGCGCGCCTTCGGTGACCGTCAGTGCAGAGGCGGCAAGCGGGTTTTCAAGGGCTTCGATACCTTGCTCTGATAACATGACCTGCGCACGACCTCGATTTGTTTTACCAAGGTTAACACGCAATGTAATCGGTGCGCGGCTTTGCAGGGCCTGCGCGCTTTTACCCGCTTCGTCGCCAAGGGAATCCTGGAAGTGCGGGATCACCCAATCAGGCAAGTTCCACAGGGTTTCGGGGTCTGTAGGTGCTGGTGGAAAAGTGGCCTCTGCTTCGCTTAAGGCGGCGGGCGCATGTCCTTGTGCATTAAACAAAGATGCAAGATCAGCACCTTGTTCGTGCAACAGACCAATCATCAAGGCGCGGGCATTGTCCGAGCGCCCGTAATGCGCCGCTGTTTTGCGCGAGCGCAGCACATCAAACACATGATCACGAATTGCAGCGCGGTCCTTTGAGCCGGCATATCTGCTGCGCCGAGCCCAACGGGTCAAAGCTTGTTCAGCAGCAAGACCCCCTGCCATATCATCAAGCACTTCAATGGCTGCGGCCACGCGCGCACCCGGGGTCACGCTATCATCCATACGTTAAAGATGGCGTTTACTGCACTGATTAACATCAATTATCCTGCTCGGTAATTCGGGCTTTCGCGGGTGATTTGAACGTCATGCACGTGGCTTTCTTTCAACCCGGCACCGGTGATTTTCACGAACGTACAATCCTTGCGCATCTCAGCAACCGTTGCACATCCAGTATAGCCCATTGCAGCGCGCAAACCTCCAACCATCTGGTGTACCACGGCGGCGGCACTGCCTTTGTAGGCCACCTGCCCCTCGATACCTTCTGGCACCAGTTTGTCGCTGGCCGCGTCTTTTTGGAAATACCGATCAGCGGATCCACTTGCCATCGCGCCAAGACTGCCCATACCACGATAGCTTTTGAAACTGCGACCTTGGTACAATATCACATCACCGGGAGATTCATCTGTTCCAGCGATCATCGATCCAACCATAGCGCAAGATGCGCCTGCCGCTATTGCTTTGGCAAAATCGCCTGAAAACTTGATGCCGCCATCCGCAATCACTGGGATATCGCCTGCGGCTTTGGCACAATCCATAATCGCCGTTAGCTGTGGAACACCAACACCTGCAACCATACGTGTTGTACAGATAGAGCCCGGCCCAATCCCTACCTTAATGGCATCCGCACCTGCGTCGATCAATGCGCGTGTTGCTGCACCTGTCGCGACATTGCCCGCAACAACCTGTATTTCGCTACCAAGGGTTTTGGCGCGCGCAACAGCATGTGCCACCCCTTCGGAATGTCCGTGTGCCGTATCGATCACGATCATATCAACGCCCGCCTCAACAAGCGCTTGGGAGCGTTCAAAACCTGCATCCCCCACAGTCGTCGCCGCAGCCACGCGCAGACGGCCCAATTCATCTTTACAGGCGGTCGGGTTCAACACGGCCTGTTCAGTGTCTTTGAGCGTTAAGAGCCCCGTCAATTTACCACCCTTGTCGGTGATCAACAGCTTCTCAATCCGGCGTGCCTTCATCAGGCTGATGGCTTCTTCGCGGTCAGCGGGTTCATGCAAAATAGCAAGGTTATCAGTGGACATCATTGCCTTAACGGGCGTGCGATCATCCGAGGCAAAACGCATGTCGCGATTGGTGACAATACCCACAACGCGCCCAGATGTGTCCACTACCGGGAATCCTGTGACGTTATAGCGTTCCTGCAATGCCTTGGCATCTGCAAGCGTCTGTTCAGGCGTCAATGTGATCGGATTATAAACAATGCCGCTTTCAAAGCGTTTGACGCGACGCACTTCGCGGGCCTGTTCCTCAACAGTGAGATTGCGATGGATCACGCCCATACCGCCTGCCTGTGCCATAGCAATCGCCATGCGCCCTTCGGTCACGGTGTCCATGGCCGAACTCAGCAACGGAATATTCAGCGCAATCGATTTGGTCACAAATGTACGTGTATCAGCCGTTGACGGCAGCACCGAGGACGCGCCCGGAACCAGCAGTACATCATCAAAGGTAAGTGCCTCACGAATCTCCATCATCGACCTCCAGGTCATAACAAAAAATTGGGTTCATTTGGCGGTTTGCTATTTCATGGATGTGGCGGGATGCCAAGGGCCATTGGTGGTATTATCAGGCGCGACTGACGCCGTATTCCCTGTTTATTGGCGCGCGCCCCAAACCCCGGAGTATATTTGGCAAGATGAAGAGCTGGTATGGCGCGTAAGTGGCGCATTGGTCGCATTTTTTGCCGCTGGTTGTCTTTCACCTGCTGTGCTTAACGCTATGTTGATGAAAAGCAGTTGAGGACAGTATCCGATGAGCAACGATCCACTGGTGATTTTCACGCCTTCAGGCAAGCGCGGGCATTTTGCTGTCGGCACGCCGATTTTGACGGCCGCCCGTCAGTTGGGTGTTGATTTAGATTCGGTCTGTGGGGGGCGTGGCATTTGTTCTAAATGTCAGATCACCCCAAGCTATGGCGAGTTTTCCAAACACAAAGTCACGGTGCATGATGATGCGCTTTCTGAGTGGAATTCAGTTGAGCAGCGTTACAAAGATAAACGTGGATTGATCGACGGGCGCCGCCTTGGCTGTCAAGCGGCTGTTCAGGGCGATGTGGTGATTGATGTGCCCCCGGAAAGCCAAGTTCATAAACAGGTGGTACGCAAACGCGCTGAGGCGCGTGATATCGTTCTTAATCCGTCGACAAAGTTGTTTTATGTCGAGGTCGCAGAACCGGACATGCATGACCCGTCGGGTGATCTGGAACGGCTGCGCGATGCGTTACTGACCCAATGGAACTTGGAAAAGGTGAACGCTGATCTGCACATCTTGCAGTTGATGCAGCCCATTTTGCGCAAGGGCAATTGGAAGGTTACTGTTGCTGTGCATCTGGGGGATACTGAAAACCCACCGCGTATCATGCACATCTGGCCGGGGTATTATGAGGGTACGGTTTACGGACTGGCCGTTGATCTGGGTTCGACCACAATCGCGGCGCATCTGTGTGATTTGCAAACCGGTGACGTTGTCGCGTCATCCGGTGTGATGAACCCACAAATCCGCTTTGGCGAAGATTTGATGAGCCGGGTTAGCTATTCCATGATGAACGAAACGGGTGCGGAGGAAATGACCCGCGCGGTTCGGGAAGGCATGAATGGCCTGTTCACACAGATCGCCACAGAAGGGAATATTGACAAGAACCTGATCGTTGATGCGGTATTTGTATGCAATCCTGTCATGCACCACCTGTTTTTGGGCATTGACCCGTTTGAATTGGGCCAAGCACCGTTTGCCTTGACCACGTCAAATGCGATGCGGTTGCGTGCTGACGATCTTGACCTGAATATCCATCCTTCTGCACGTGTGTACCTGTTGCCGTGCATTGCGGGCCATGTGGGTGCGGACGCGGCTGCCGTTGCGCTGAGCGAAGCACCGGACAAATCCGATGATTTGGTTTTGGTTGTGGATGTTGGCACCAACGCTGAAATCCTACTGGGCAACAAAGAAAAGGTTCTGGCCTGTTCATCACCTACCGGCCCTGCGTTTGAAGGCGCGCAAATATCGTCCGGACAGCGCGCGGCACCCGGTGCCATTGAGCGGGTTGAAATTGATCCAGTGACCAAGATCGCGCGCTTTAAAGTGATTGGGTCCGACTTGTGGTCTACTGAGGATGGTTTTGATGACGTGATTGCCACAACAGGTGTGACTGGTATCTGTGGGTCTGGCATTATCGAAATGGTCGCTGAAATGCGCGTGCATGGCATCGTCGATGCACCGGGATTGATTGGGACGGCAGAGCAAACCGGATCAGCAAATGTGTTTCAGGATGGGCGCACTAATTCCTATCTTATCTATGATGGGACGGCGGCAGGTGGTCCCAAGATTACAGTGACGAACCGCGATATTCGCGAAATTCAAATGGCGAAAGCTGCGCTTTATTCAGGTGCGCGCCTGTTGATGGATAAATTTGGTGTTGATACGGTTGATCGTGTTGTGCTGGCTGGCGCCTTTGGGGCGCATATTTCGCCCAAACATGCGATGATACTGGGCATGATCCCAGACGCACCATTGGACAAAGTCACATCAGCAGGCAATGCGGCGGGCACAGGCGCACGGATCGCGTTGTTGAACACAGAGGCGCGGGCAGAGATCGAAGATACAGTGCGTGCCATTCACAAGATTGAAACAGCGATTGAACCACGTTTCCAAGAGCATTTTGTAAATGCCTCTGCGATCCCTAATGCGGTCGAACCCTTCCCCATCCTGAACTCTATCGTCACACTGCCCTCTGCGACGTTTAACACGGGCGGTGGCGGTGATGGCGCGGGTGGTGGACGCAGACGCAGAAGAGGTTGATCAATGAGCGTGCCATCTAATGACGATCAAAAAGCGTTCTGGAGCAGTGCAGCCGGGCCAAAATGGCTGCACTTTGAGACTGCCTTGGATCATATCTTTCAGCCGGTATTGGATGGTGTCATTGCGCGCGCTGGTGTTCAAACTGGTGATTGTGTTCTCGACATTGGTTGTGGAACCGGGGCCAGTGCAGTGCAATTGGGCACGTTGGCTGCTGAAAGTGGCTGTGTTTTGGGGGCCGATATTTCTGGTCCGTTGCTTGAACGGGCTGCGGTGCGTGCGCAGGGCCATGATCACGTGAGCTTTATCGAGGTAGACGCGCAAAGACATGCGTTTAAAAAGGCTACCTTTGATCATCTGGTATCGCGGTTCGGCGTCATGTTCTTTGACGATCCGGTTGCCGCGTTTGCCAATATGGCAAATGCCCTAAAACCCGATGGGCGCGTGACCTTTGGGTCTTGGGGCCAAATCCAAGCCAACCCATTTTTCACCTTTGCCGCCCAAGCCGCGCGCAACATCATCGGCGCACCACCAAAGATTGATCCTGACTTGCCGGGGCCGTTCGCCTTTCGCGATCCCAAACGGGTGTTGGATATATTGGCGCAGGCGGGATTGCAGGACGGGCAATGTGATACGGTTGAGGTCATGTTAACGCCCCATGGCAGCCTTGCTGGTTTTGCCGATATGGTGCTGAGCATTGGCCCCGCTGATGCCGCCATCACCCATTTTGATGCCGCCCCAGATCAAATCGCAGCCCTGCGTGAGATGTTGCAAGACACCTTTGCCCCGTTTGATGGGCCTGAAGGTTTGCGCATCCCTGCCGAGATCAACTTTTTCAGCGCTGGAAAGACCTAGGTGCCTAT
>CALKXT010000085.1 GCA_938003685.1 uncultured Sulfitobacter sp.
AGGTGGTTTTTCAACACTGTTGCCCAAAAGTTGAGGCATTTGAGCAAGGTGCCCAAAGCAGTTATACGGGATGCTTCAGGACCCTCGCTACAATCTGTGAGAAAGCTATTCCAAGACCAAAACATATCTGCGACTTTTCCGAAATGGCACCGTCAACATAATCTTTTCAAACACTTAAAAGTCAGAGTAAGATAATTCAGCCATAATGGCGCTAAATTGCCCCACAACAAACTGTGAAAACAGCACTCACATCAACCGCATTTCGAATGGCCACATGACCCACATGTCATGCATCCTTCAACCATGCGCAGATCGAACTGACCGCAAGACGAACATGCTTTGCCACGCGGTGTTTCGAGGCCAACAACCTTGGCGCGTGGATCGGTTTTCAAGCCCATACCTTCACCCGCGATGAACCCTGTGGCAATCATGTGTTGTTCGATCACGCCGCCAATTGCTGCAAGAATTGACGGAATGTATTTGCCCTGCATCCAAGCACCACCACGCGGATCAAACACGGCCTTGAGTTCTTCAACTACAAACGACACATCGCCAGCACGGCGGAAGACAGCGGAAATCATGCGCGTCAACGCAACCGTCCATGCGAAATGTTCCATATTCTTAGAGTTGATGAACACCTCAAACGGGCGGCGGTGCCCAGCAATCACCACATCATTAATCGTAATATAAAGCGCATGTTCGCTGTCGGGCCATTTGATCTTATAGGTCGCGCCCTCCAATTCGTTAGGACGGTCCAGTGGTTCGGACATATAGACAACTTCGCCCCCTTCAACGACAAGATCAGGGCTGTCGGAAGGCGCTTTTTCAGTAGCCTCAGACACGGTCAAGACGGATCCGGTCACGTCATTGGGGCGATAGGTTGTACACCCTTTGCAGCCCTGATCCCATGCCGCCATATAGACATCTTTGAAGCTGTCAAAACTGATGTCTTCAGGGCAGTTGATGGTTTTTGAGATTGAACTGTCGACCCATTTCTGCGCGGCTGCCTGCATCTTGACGTGGTCAAGTGGCGCAAGGGTCTGGGCGTTCACAAAATAATCGGGCAAAGGCGCGTCGCCCTTCAATTCACGCCACATCTGTACGGCGTAATCGACCACTTCTTCTTCGGTGCGGCTGCCGTCTTTTTGCAGAACTTTGCGGGTGTAGGCATAGGCGAACACCGGCTCGATACCGGATGACACATTTCCCGCATACAGACTGATTGTGCCGGTCGGCGCGATTGAGGTCAGCAAGGCATTGCGGATGCCGTGTTCCCGGATTGCGTCGCAGACATCTGCGTCCATCTGCTTCATCGTGCCAGATGCAAGGTATTCATCCGCATCGAACAAGGGGAACGCACCCTTTTCTTTGGCCAACTCGACACTTGCCAGATAGGCGGCGCGTGCAATTGCCTTTAACCACGCCTCGGTTTGTGCCGCCGCTTCATCGCTGCCATAGCGTTGACCAACCATCAGTAAGGCGTCAGCCAAGCCTGTGACACCCAAGCCAATACGGCGTTTTTGCTGTGCTTCAAATTCCTGTTCTGGCAGCGGAAATTTGGATACATCAACGACGTTGTCCATCATCCGCACAGCAGTCGCAACCAGATCGTTTAGTGCATCCAGATCAAGATGCGCCGCCTCTTCAAAGGGGTTCGCAACCAAACGCGCCATGTTGATTGAGCCAAGCAGACAAGCACCATAGGGCGGCAGTGGCTGTTCGCCACAAGGGTTGGTTGCGGCGATGGTTTCACAATAGTTCAAATTGTTAGCTGCATTGATCCGATCAATGAAAATCACGCCAGGTTCAGCGAAGTCATAGGTCGCCTGCATGATGCAGTTCCACAACTCACGTGCTTGGATGGTGCGATATACTTTTCCGCCAAAGACCAAATCCCATGCACCATCTGCCTTGACCGCATCCATGAACGGGTCGGTGATCAACACGGACATGTTGAACATCCGCAAACGTGCCGGATCAGATTTGGCCGCGATGAAATCTTCTACATCTGGATGATCGCAGCGCATGGTCGCCATCATCGCGCCACGACGACTGCCCGCTGACATGATCGTACGACACATCGCGTCCCACACGTCCATGAACGACAAAGGACCAGAGGCATCTGCTGACACTCCCAAGACATCCGCCCCTTTGGGCCGGATCGTGCTGAAATCATAGCCAATGCCGCCGCCCTGCTGCATGGTCAGAGCGGCCTCTTTCAACATGTCGAAAATGCCGCCCATGCTGTCCGGTACAGTACCCATGACAAAACAGTTAAACAGCGTCACACGGCGTGCTGTCCCTGCACCTGCTGTGATCCGACCTGCTGGCAAATACTTAAAATCTTCCAACGCAGAATAGAACTTATCTGACCAACCCGATTTGTCGTCTTCGACTTGTGCAAGATCATTCGCAATACGCCGCCAAGTATCCTCAACCGTTACATCCTTGGCAGTGCCATCCGCATCTTTAAAACGATATTTCATGTCCCAGATTTGTTCGGCAATAGGGGCGGAAAAACGGGACATGGGCAGAACTTTCTAGGTTTGGGATTGGCGGGCAAGGCCCGTATCATAGGAACAGTTGTCAGATTCGTGAATGGGCTATCAGCCTTGGCGCAATCTATATATAGCGGTATAAATTCGCACAACTACTATATATCGAATTTATGTAAATTCCTACCCTTGCATCCCATACCCTTGTCTGCGATGTAATCCTATGGTCAAGACTGTCAATCTCATCAAACTCTCTGTCGGCACAGAAAACGTCGACGACCTCGTGCTGTGGCATGCTACAAAGAGGGCGCAAACAGCAGATGGACTGCCGCGTCATGTCACACGCATGTGGCCAAAACGCGAGACCGAAATCGTGAACGGCGGTTCAATTTACTGGGTGATCAAGGGATCAATCCAATGCCGCCAAAAGGTATTGCGGTTAGATGAGGTCATTGGCTCTGATGGTATCCGGCGCTGCGCAATTGTTCTTGAACCAAATATCATCCGCACCCAATCGAGTTTAAAGCGACCCTTTCAAGGCTGGCGTTACTTAACAGTCGAGGATGCGCCGATGGACCTGCCAGAAGGTCGCGAAAACGAAGAGGCTTTGCCGATCGAACTCAATCAGGCACTTGCCGAAATTGGGGTGCTTTGAAAACAGGCTGCTTGGCCTAGCTGTTCTCAAGTACAAAGGTATTTGTAAAAGGGTGAAACGTGAAGATGTTTTGCCCCACAGCACCCTTCGCCCTTTCTTAAATACCAATGCACTTCACAACAACCGTGCGTTCAATTCTGCCATGCTTGCACGATCTGCATCGTCCATGTCCACAACGCGGCTACGCCAAAGTGTTGCCTGACTTTGTAGGATTAAACCGTCACTCAGAATTTTCAAATGGTTGGCCCGTAGCGTTTCGCCACTTGAGGTAATGTCCGCAATCGCCTCTGCTGTCTCGTTCTTGACCGTTCCCTCGGTCGCGCCCTGACTGTCCACCAACGCATAATCTGCAACCCCAGCCAAACGCAGGAAATCACGTGTCAAACGGTGATATTTGGTCGCGATGCGCATACGAAACCCATGTACCGCCCGAAACGCAGCCGCTGCACCATCCAGATCATCAAGCGTATCCACATCCCGCCATGCCGTGGGCACAGCGATGATTAGATCTGCATGGCCAAATTCCAGTTGTTCAACAGGTTCAACCTGCTGATCCCAAAGCGCCAGCTTCTCTTGGATCAGGTCAGTCCCGGTCACACCCAAGTGAATGCGTCCTGCTGCTAATTCACGCGGAATTTCCCCGGCGGATAACAAGATCAAAGATACGTTCTCAATACCGTCAACGACACCCGCATATTCACGATCCGACCCAGAACGCGCCAAATTGATCCCCCGCGCACCAAACCAGTCAAAGGTCTTTTCCATCAACCGCCCTTTAGACGGGACACCCAGCTTGAGGGTCATAGAGCACCTTCCAGTTCCAGCATTAAACCGGGCCGCATCACACCGCCCACCGCTGGAATAGCATCGCCCTGCCCCAAACGCCGCGTCAGCGCATCATAGCGTCCACCGCTCGCGATAGCGGGTAAATCTGGGCGGGCCGAAGCGCGAAATCCAAAGACAAATCCGTCGTAATATTCCATTGATGCACGGCCATAGCTGGCCTCAAACATCAAAGCATCAGTATCTACACCTTGTCCACGCAACGCCTGTTCGCGGGCAGCAACGCGCGCAACCGCACCTGCGATTTGGGGCATATCAACCGCCAAATCAAGCAGTCGGTTCAGCGCATGTGGCATGACCTCGCGCACATCCAACAGTGCTTCGATCAGATCAACTTGCATTGCAGAAATAACGGGGGCGGCGGCGTCTTCCTTCAGCGCTGCAATACGCGCTTCAATCTCTGCCTCGCTGCGCAACCCGACCAGTGGCGCGTCGGACATCACCGAACCCGCCAGCAAGGCAGAGCGCGATGCGGGCATGGGCGTGCGTCCTGCAAACCGTTCTAATAATGCGCGGAACCGCCGGGGCCGCCAAATGTGACGCATCAATGCGTGTTTGCGCCGTGCGGTTGTATCTAGGCCATCAACCGCCGCCATCAGCACGCCAATATCACCCGTTACGGGACGCAGCGCGAGGCCATCCAAAGCTTTGGCAAACAACGAAAACACTTCTGCATCTGCCGCTGCCGGATCGGTGCGGTCAAACACCTCAAACCCGACCTGCATGAATTCGTTGGCGCGGTCGGGATCGTGTTCTTGACGACGAAAAACTTCACCAGCGTATGTATATCGTGCAGGGTCCGCCCCATCTGCCATGTGCATTTGTACAACAGGCACGGTAAAATCAGGCCGCAACATCTGTTCGCCGCGCAGGGCATCTGACGTCACATAAGCCCGCGCGCGTATGTCTTCGCCGTACAAATCCAACAAAGTTTCCGCAGGTTGCAAGATCGGCGGTTCGGCCACAGCCGCGCCATGGCGTTCAAACATAGCGCGCAAAGCGGCGGCTTTGACCAGCGTTTCAGACCGGGTGGCCATCAACGGTACAGGTCCAAAATCTCGCGTACCTTCGCGACCATCTGATCACGCGGCACTTCGTATTGATTGGTCAGGTCTTTCCATTCTTCATGGGTCGCGTTTTCCGCGATCTTTGCGCCAAGGATCAG
>CALKXT010000086.1 GCA_938003685.1 uncultured Sulfitobacter sp.
TTGGCCCTTGGGTCAGGCGGAACAGCGGTGGGCAGGCGAGGTACAGGTGACCCGCATCGATCATCGGGCGCATCTGGGTGTAAAAGAACGTCATGAGCAGCGCCGCGATATGCGCGCCGTCGACATCCGCGTCGGTCATGATGATGATTTTGTCATAGCGCAGGTCGTCGAGCACAAATTTGCTGCCCATCCCTACGCCCAAAGCCTCGCACAGATCGCTGATTTCAGCGTTGGTGGTGATCTTGTTGGACGCCGCGCCCAGCACATTCAAAATCTTACCCTTGAGTGGCAGTAACGCTTGATTAACCCGGTTGCGCGCGCCCTTGCCAGAACCACCCGCGCTGTCGCCTTCGACGATGAACAATTCGGTCCCTTCACGCGATTTGGATGTACAATCGGTCAGCTTGCCGGGCAGGCGCAGTTTCTTGGTCGCGGTCTTGCGCGCAGTTTCTTTTTCCTGACGGCGGCGCAGGCGTTCTTCGGCGCGCAACACGAGGAAATCGAGGATCGCTCCTGCGGATTTGGTGTCTGCGGCCAGCCAGTTGTCAAAGTGGTCACGCACCGCGTTTTCGACCATGCGCTGTGCGTCAACGGTGGCGAGTCGGTCCTTGGTTTGGCCCACAAATTCTGGCTCGCGGATAAAGCATGACACCAGCGCACAGCCGCCTGTGATCAGGTCCTCGCGAGTGATTGTGCTGGCCTTGCGATTGCCAACCAATTCGCCGTACGCCTTGATACCCTTGAGGATCGCGGCCCAAAATCCGGCTTCATGTGTGCCGCCTTCTGGGGTGGGGATGGTGTTACAATAAGACTGGATGAAGCCATCGCGCGACGGGGTCCAGTTGATCGCCCATTCGACTTTGCCAGGTTGTCCAAACTTCTCTTTGAAATCCACCATGCCGCCAAAGGGCGCTTCGGCGTAAGTAGTTGATCCACCAAGTGTTTCGTTCAGATAGTCAGACAGTCCGCCGGGAAAATGGAACGTCGCTTCTTGGGGTGTATCACCATCACTTTGCGCGGTTTTCCAGCGGATTTCGACGCCCGAAAACAGATAGGCCTTAGAACGGGCCATGGCAAACAAACGCGCAGGTTTCAGTTTGAGCGATCCAAAAATATCCGCGTCCGGGTGAAACGTCACCGCCGTACCGCGCCGATTGGGTGCAGAGCCGATTTTCTCAAGCTGCCCTTGCGGGATGCCGCGCGAAAACTCCATCGCGTAAAGTTCACGGTTGCGCGCGACCTCGACTCGCAGGTGGTCAGACAGGGCGTTGACGACAGATGAACCCACGCCATGCAAACCGCCGGAGGTTTCATAGCTATCGCCCGAGAACTTGCCGCCCGCGTTCAGGGTGCAAAAGATGATCTCCAACGCCGATTTGCTCGGATCCTTTGGGTGTGGATCCGTCGGGATACCACGCCCGTTGTCGCGAACTGTCACATGGCCGTTCTCGTGCAGTTCTAGTTCAATCCATGTGGCATGCCCCGCAACGGCCTCGTCCATCGAGTTGTCGATGATTTCTGCCACCATATGGTGCAGCGCGCGGTCGTCCTTGCCGCCGATGTACATACCGGGGCGCAGGCGGACGTGTTCCATATCCTCCAAGACTTGGATGGAGGAGGCATCGTATTCGCTAGGCTTTTTTGACGGCTCATTGGGGAAGAGAGGGTCGGACATGGGCGCTGCTCTTTTTATAATTTGTGCTATTTTGACAGGGCGCGCGGGCCGGGGCAATCGCCTTGATTGCTTAATCCACAGCTTTTCGCCTCTGGCTTCGTGTGTAACGTGTCTTGTGGTTGCCACATAATCTGCTCACAGTCTGGCCAAACCATAGGAGACCACAGATGCCTTGGATCAAAACCATCCCTTTTGAGGCCGCAACTGGCAAGCTTAAACAGCTGTATGCGCGTGTCACAGGCCCAAACAACAACGTCGATAACATCATGATGATGCACAGCCTACGCCCGCATACGATGGAGGGGCATATGGCGATCTATAAATACGTGCTGCATCATCGCGACAACACGATCCCAAAGTGGTTTCTTGAGGTGCTGGGGGTCTGGGTCTCAGCGCTTAATGATTGTAATTACTGCGTTGAGCATCACTTTGCAGGGATGAAACGGTTGCTGGGCGATGATCCGCGCGCCGATGCAATACGGGGTGCAATTGAAGCAGGTGAAGGAGCCGCTACACCATTGGACACCGCGCAACAGGCGGCGATGGGCTATGCGCAGAAACTGACCAAATCACCGGGGGATATGGTCGAGGAAGATGTCATAGCATTGCGGGATGCAGGATGGGATGACGGCGAAATTCTTGAGATCAATCAGGTGGTTGCTTATTTCTGTTATGCTAACCGGACAGTTCTCGGTCTCGGCTGTTCTACCAAAGGTGATATCATTGGCCTAAGCCCGGGGAATTCTGATGACCCAGATGATTGGGGCCACACGTAACGCCTAATCAAGTACGCCTCACGTTCGGCATGCATCGCTGTTCCAAAGCTTCAATACATCTTTCATTTCACCCTTTCTTAAATACCTTTGGGCACCCTGTACGCCAAGCACGCTTTAGCTGTTTTGCGTCAGACCCTCTTTCCCTTCTCCTCAGCCCGGCGTAAGCCTGATCCATGCAACAGCCAATGACATACGGTGGACATGTCCGCGCGGTCCTGACACTTGGATTGCCATTGGTTGGCGGCCATCTAGCGCAGATGGCGATTGGCATCACAGATACTGTGATGCTGGGCTGGTATTCGATTGAGGCACTCGCGGCGGTCACCCTTGCCAGTACCTATTTTTTCGTTTTGTTCATTTTTGGCTCTGGTTTTGCATTGGCAGTGATGCCGATGGTGGCCTCCTTTCATGCGGAGGAGGATGAGCTGAATGTGCGCCGCGCAACGCGCATGGGCTTGTGGCTGTCACTTGCCTTTGCGCTGGTTGCTTTACCGGTAATGGTTTGGTCCGAACCGATCTTACGTCTTCTGGGGCAGGGCGATGAGGTTGTCGTGTTGGCGGGGCTTTATCTGGGCGTGGCAGGATGGGGCATCGTGCCCGCGTTGCTGGTGATGGTGTTAAAATCTTACCTGGCCGCACTGGAACGCACGCAGATTGTCTTGTGGATCACCTTGGCGGCGGCCGTGATCAATGCACTGGCAAATTATGCGTTCATCTTTGGCAATTGGGGTGCGCCTGAGCTGGGTATTCTGGGGGCGGCATGGGCGTCTGTTTTGACGCAATTTGTCTCAATGATCGGTGTGGTCGTCTATCTGCTGTGGGTGATGCCTGAGCACAGCCTATTTGTGCGGATGTGGCGCGCGGATACCCAGATGTTAGGTAAGGTTTTTCGGCTTGGTTGGCCAATTAGCATTACCGCCCTGAGCGAAGTGGGGTTATTCGCGGCCTCTGCGACGATGATGGGCTGGCTGGGGACAATTGCGCTGGCCGCACATGGAATCGCAATGCAGCTCGCTTCAATCACTTTCATGGTACATCTGGGCATCAGCAATGTGGCGACAATTCGGGCGGGCAATGCCTATGGCCGCCGGGATCGTCCACATATGGCGCGTGGTGCAATTATCGCGATGGTGATGTCGCTTGGGTTTGCGGCCTTCACAGTCATTGGCTTTGTGGGCTGGCCCGAATTTTTGATTTCGGTGTTCATGCAGCGCGATGAACCTGCGCGGGCAGACATTCTGGCCATTGGCGTTGGGCTGCTGGCGATGGCGGCATTGTTCCAACTGATGGACGGGGCGCAGGCGATTGCATTGGGGCTGCTGCGCGGTGTGCAAGACACGCAAGTGCCGATGGTTCTGGCCGCAGTCAGCTATTGGCTGATTGGCATCCCATGCTCTTATCTCTTGGGTTTCAAAATGGGCTTTGACGGTATCGGTGTTTGGGCGGGGTTGGTCATTGGCCTGGGCGTTGCTGCGGTGCTGCTGAATGTGCGGTTTTGGGGTGTTACGATCAAGGCTTTGGGCCGTGACAGTGAAAACACTCAGAACACCTGACAGCCTCCTTCGGTGATTGGGCCTGCCACCACGCGGTACTTTTCTTTCGGGTTCACGATGGCAGATTGGATGCCCGTGATATCGGCCATACATTCATTTGCGATTTGATTGCCTGACTGGCTGCCGTCCACGTAGATATCCAACCATGCATGGCCTTTGTATCCGATGTGGCAGGGGCCATTCTGCGGCGTGCGGCCATCCCCACACAGATCCTCAACAATTGCATATTTGCGTAGTCTGGGGAAATAGAACCGCGTGCCTGTGGGGAAATCCATAAAGGAGCGATTGAAGTAAATTGAATGTCCAACGGCCAGTGTCACCGGATCTTCGTATGTGCCCGTTCCAGCGGCTTCGCTGTGCACGACAGGGCGTGCAATCGCGGCTGAGGCGCGCGGCGTGTTGTCCCAATAGCTGTAGCCGGTCAGGAACACATCGATCTGTTTTTCCTTGGGGGCCAGTACCAAATAGATTGCACCGATCAGCAGCGCGGTAAGGGGCAGGTTTCGCCTTTTCAGCAGCATCACGTGCCCCTTTGTCTGCCTGTCCTGTGGCGATCAGTCCTTTAGCAGACGATCGGCTTTTTTGCGCACCAATGTGCTGCGCAGATCGTGCATCGCAAGCAACAGGTCGTCTGTCACCGCATCCAGCTGTTCATCCGTGGCCTTGGATTGCACCCATTGCGTGGTTAGGTTCATGTGGTCCACCGCGCGGTAGATATCGTCAATGTCGCGGTGGGCCAAGATTTGGCGGCGCTCTTGCATCCAATTGTCGATGGTTGCGCGGTCTTCGTCTGACAACACGCGGTCGCCTTGGGGCTTAATCTCGCCATTGCGGATGTTGACCATGGCGATCTGGTCCATCTCGATCCGGCGCTGTCGGTTTTCGGTATCCACACGGAACACAGCAGCCCCGTTTTCGCGGACTCTAAAGTAATACTCCGGCAACTCGCCCGACATATGGCAACCCTTACTTACGTCAACTCTGCACAGAACTTTTGAATGCGTGTGCAAGCCTCTTTCAAGGCCTCATTTGACGTAGCGTAGCTGACCCTGAAGTTTGGCGAAAGTCCGAATGCCGCGCCAAAGACGACGGCGACTCCTGTTTCTTCCAAGAGTGCGGTGGCAAATACTTCATCATCGATGATCTTGGTGCCTGCCGCAGATGTTTTGCCAATCAATCCTGCGATGGAGGGATAGACGTAGAACGCCCCATCCGGCACTGGGCAGCGGATGCCTTCGGCTTCATTCAACATCGACACCACCAGATCGCGACGCCCAGCGAACAATGCGTTGTTGGGGATGATAAAATCCTGCGGGCCGTTCAGGGCTTCCACTGCTGCCCATTGTGAAATGGTGCAAGGGTTCGAGGTGCTTTGGGACTGCACCTTGCGCATCGCCCCAATCAGCTTTTCAGGTCCCGCCGCATAGCCGATCCGCCAGCCCGTCATCGCATAGGCTTTGGACACGCCATTGACCGTCAGAGTACGGTCATAAAGCCGTGGTTCAACCTGCGCTGGGGTGCAGAATTTGAAATCGTCATAATAGAGGTGTTCGTACATATCATCCGTCATCACCCAAACATGGGGGTGACGCATCAAAACATCTGTCAGCTGCTTGAGTTCGTCCCATGTATAACCCGCACCTGTCGGGTTGGAGGGTGAGTTAAAGATCAGCCACTTGGTTTTGTCGGTGATCGCAGCTTCCAATTGGTCGGCAGTCAGTTTGAAGCCAGTTTGGATAGACGCCTCAGCGATGACAGGTGTGCCACCCGCCAGCAGAACCATATCTGGATAGCTCACCCAGTATGGGGCAGGGATCACCACCTCGTCGCCTTCATTCAATGTCGCCATCAGCGCGTTATACAAAATCTGTTTGCCGCCTGTGCCGACGCTGACTTGGGATGTCGTGTAATCCAAATCATTGTCACGCTTGAATTTTGCGCAAATCGCCTGTTTTAGTTCAATAATACCGTCAACGGCCGTGTACTTGGTCTTGCCCGCGGCAATTGCGGCGACAGCTGCGTCTTTGATATTTTGTGGCGTGTCAAAATCAGGTTCGCCAGCCCCGAGACCGATAATATCATGACCTGCAGCTTTGAGTTCCGCCGCCTTGGCAGTCACTGCGATGGTCGGGGACGGTTTGACGCGGGCGAGTGTTGCAGACAGCAGTTCCATTGTGACCTCAGGTTGTCTATGTGTTCGTCAACACTCATAGGGGTCCCCCCCGCGTCGATCAAGGACGTTCAGTAAACGTAGGAGATGATGATATGGCTGATGAGATAGATTGGTATGCGCCTGAGGTGGCTACATTTGGTGATCGTGTTGCAGCGGCGCGTGAGCAGACTGAAATGACACAGGCGGTGTTGGCCCGGCGTTTGGGTGTGCGTGTCTCTACCATGCGCGACTGGGAAAACGACCTATCCGAACCTCGTGCAAACCGATTGTCGCAATTGGCGGGCATTTTAAATGTCTCAATGATGTGGCTGATCAATGGTGAAGGTGACGGTCTTACCAGCCCGGATGAGGGTGACACGATGTCCAGCGATCTGCGTGATACCCTTAGTGAAATGCGTGTGTTGCGTGCCGAAATGTTGAAGAATGCCGAAAGCATGGGGCGTTTGGAAAAGCGCATGCGCCGTTTGTTGACGGAAACAGAAAATGACTGAGATACATGAACACCGGGTAAAGCGGCTATATATGCGATCGATCCGGCGCGGCATCAAAGAGATGGATTTGATCTTGTCTGCCTATGCGTCTGCCAGGTTGGACCGTATGGATGATGCCACTCTGACCTTGTATGATGCAATGCTTAGTGAGAACGATCATGACCTCTATCAATGGGTCACAAGGCAGGTCGAAACGCCTGTGCCTTATGGTGATTTGATCTCTGATATTCAGAGCCATTTGGCAGAGGCTGAGGCCTGATCTTTTCGGTTTAACGAAATATTCTATTTTAATCTTCATTTTCCGGCTCAGCAGATTGAGTCGGAGAGAGTAGACATGAGCATTCAAGAACCCCTTGTCCCAACCCTGAGTGACAAGGGTTTTATGGTCGGATACCTAGAAGCACTATCATTGGTTGAACGGTTGCACAGGCTGTTGCTGGACGTGATCAAAGATGAATTCGAACGCGTCAACGTGCTCGAAATCAACGCCGTTCAAGCGCTGTTGCTGTTCAATATTGGCGATAATGAAGTGACCGCTGGCGAATTGAAAAGCCGCGGATATTATCAAGGCAGCAACGTCAGCTATAACCTGAAAAAGTTGGTTGAAATGGGCTATATGCATCATCAGCGCTGTGAGATCGACCGTCGGTCGGTCCGGGTGCGCCTGACCGAAAAGGGGCGTTATGTGCGTGATGTGGTTGCTGAATTGTTTGCCCGCCATGCGGATGGCTTGGAGAATAAAGGTGTGTTGGGCCACGAGGGTATCGCGGACATCACCACCTCTCTCAAGCGGATGGAACGATATTGGACGGATCAGATCCGTTATATCTATTGAGGGTTCGGAGAGGTGGAAAGTTCTGAAAACACCAGGTTTTCCAGTTCACGCAGCAGCTTTTGTGTCATGGCACTGGCATAGTCGTTAAAGCCAATTGCAGTTTGCACAAAGGCATCGGGCCCCACGATGACTTCGGCCCTGAAATAGGACGATAGTTCACCAATCTCGGCTTGCCTGATGTCACCTATGTTGGGATCATCTATACCAATCACCAAACCGTTGATGGTGATGCCGCTGGCTTCAATCTCGTCGCGCACATCGCGCGGGCGGGGGCCAAGGTTGGATTTGCCGTCGCCAGAAATATCCAGTGTGTGTTTCCAGCAGTCAGGTTGCTGGGCAAGATAAATTTGCCCCAACCGCATCGCGACACCCAATGCTGTGCCCGGTGTCGCCTCGCGGCGTGCGGTTTGGTCTAATGTTTCGATAATGGTGTCTATGCTCGCGTCTGTTTCAATCCGCGTCCATGGTATAATAATTGCCTGATCGTTTGGGCCGCTCCACTCGTACACCAACAATGCAACCTGTGCAGACGGTATCGACAACAGCTTTTCGCGCACCTCTGGTGTGTCGAGTGCCGATGCAACCCCGCGCATTTGAAGGCGGTATTCACGCGCATCCACCGATCCTGAGACATCCAAACCTAACGCCAGCGCTTGGCGGCATTCCGTAGCCAGACTTGCAACTGGCAGGGCCAGTCCCAGAATCATGACGCAGATGCGTATCATCCCTCAGAATCAGGATTATGGGGCAGGGCACCTATGGCAATCGGGGAAAGCTCGCGCTCCAGTTTGATGCGCATGGCGCGCTCGTAATCTTCGAACCCATCCGCAATCACCATAAAAGCCCCCGGACCATGCAACACTTCGCCTTGATAAAAGGCGATCAGCCCAACTTCGCCTTCGTAATCAGCAGCGTTGATCACCAATCCATTGACTGTAACTTCATCAAACGGGAACTCGCGGTAGGCAACGCTGGGTTCAAAGCCTTCGTTGTTTTGCCCATCACCTGCCATATCAATCGTCTTGCGCAAGCAGTTTGGTGCGCGCTTTAACATGTTCGCGCCATATCCCAAAGCATACCCCATTGCGGTGGGAAAATCGTTGTGGCTGCGGGTGCTGTTGGCGATCGCCTCTGCGGCGTCCACCAATGCTGCGCGGCTGTCGATGATTGTCCAATCAAGCAAAACCTCCTGATTGTATCGCCCCGACCACTCATAGACTGCGAGTGCCACAGGTTGATCTGCTGCAAAAAATGCCGCCTCGACATCAGGAGAAATCAGGGCTGCGACCACGCCACCCCTTTGTAATTGGTCCTCAGCAGCATCAACAGAACTTGATACATCCAGCGCCAATACCAAAGCCAACCGACACTCGGCCGCTGTCACAGGTGCCGCTAAACCAAGTGCCATTGCCACAGCAAAGAGTCGGGTTTTTACCAATGCCCTGTGTTCTCCATGCTGGCCCAAGGTTCTGCTGGGGCAAGGCTTTCACCTTCTTGAAGCAATTCGATTGAGATATTGTCAGGGGACCGGACAAACGCCATGTGGCCATCGCGTGGTGGGCGATTGATGACCACGCCATTGTCCATCAATGTCTGGCACATTTCATAGATGTTTTCGACCGTGTAGGCGAGGTGCCCAAAATGACGCCCATCGCTGGGCAGCCCATCATCGCCATCCCAATTATAGGTCAGCTCCACATCTGCATGCCCGTCATCTTGATCGGGCGGGCATAGAAAAACCAGCGTAAAGCGCCCACCTTCGTGATCCATGCGACGGCGCTCTTTCAGGCCAAGTATTTTGTAAAATTCGATGGATTTTTCGAGGTCTTTAACGCGCACCATGGTGTGCAGAAATTTTATCGGCATCTGGTTCCCTTTTGTTCTATTCCAGTCGGGATCAGAACAAAGATTGAAACCCTATGTTCAGCCCGAAATTCCGTGTCTCAAAGCGTGTGACATTCGAATTTGTCTGGCTCGCCTCTAGACTTACTTTAGGGGCGAAACCGTAAGTGTCAAAATCAACAAACAGTAATGAGCCGGAAATTGATAGTTTCACGTCTGATCTAGGGTCAGGACCATAAAGCGGATCATCGTATTTGCGGTATTGATTGCTGACAGACACCTGCGCGTGCGCGCCCATGATCGGGTCACCAAACATGTATTGGGCACCAAAGCTGAGGCTGGAATGGGTGATCGCAGCGCTGTCGGTGTTAGAGCGCCCAACAGCAGCATCCCAACTGATCCGATCCCCGTTCGCCAAGGGACGTGACCATTGCCCCCGAAGACTGCCGGTAACGCCAGATCGGATATCGTTGTCTTTGCGATCTGAATAACCAAGGTCAGCAGTCCAGGCAAACCTGCGACTGTTGGGGCGGTGATAGACCTGTTTCCAACTCAAGCGCAGCTCATCTGCCAAGTGGTCACCGCCTGACCAAAGCCTACCAAGGCTGGCTGATACCGTTTGACGTGCTTTGCCCGGACCAGTGATGAAATCACGCCCTATTTGCGTCTCAATCCGGCGAAACGAAAAATCGGACTCATCTACACCAGCGGGCACATCACTGTCGGTGAACACCACATGATTCTCGCTCCAATTCAGGGCGACGAAATTGCGACTTTTCTGCTCTTCGCTGAAATTGTAGCGCAGCGTAATGTTGTTTTGTACCTCAAAACCAGAAATCGGAACGGCAGTGGGGTTAGTAAAGATCAGCCCACCCAGAATTATTGTATTGTCGCGTGGCGCGTTGTTGACGTTATTGCTGGGTTTGATCCCAAACGACAGGTTCACCGACCATGGGTTCGTTTGGCGCACAAAGTTGTGGTCACGCACAGCCCGGTGGCGCATTTGTTCGGAAGGGGCAACATGTGCGGCGCGGCGCAACCACAATTGTGCACGGGTTTTGTGCCCATCGCTGGACAGCGCTTGTGCCATGGCAAGGGCTGCACCGTATTTTTCAATATCACGGTCCGCAGACTTCCACGCCCGGCGCGCCGACTTTTGGGCTGCGGGCAAGCGACCTAAATTGCGCGCCGCATGGGCATGTAAAATCAAACTAGCCGTATCATCAGGGTCACGCTGCACCAATACTTCGGTAATTTCGGCAGCCGCACTGTGCTGACCGGCGGCCAGCAGTCTGGCCGCAGTCAACCGCGCGTCTTCTGGGCTGAGCGTTGTTTGACCAAAGGCCGCAGTCGCCCCCCAAAAACAGAGACAGAGTTTAAGGGCAGTTCGCACCGGTACACACTGTTACGATACCACCAGTTTCACGCACGCCGTTGCCTTCGACAAACAAGATACCAGCGATCTCATTGCCGCCGGGACCTGCAAATACACCGCTCCAGTTGCCAGAGTTCTGTTGTCCGTTGATGACTTCAACCGCCGTAGAGGAATTGATTGTGCCAGTGGTGCGGTCAATGGTGGCGTTTGCCAGTGAGATGAAGCCATCCAATGTGCCGATAGGCGCGCCTGTGGTGTCATAAAGCTGACGGTTTCTGATTGTCCCGCCCACGGCACCAACATCATCAAAGTCAGCAAAATCGGCGTTTAGTCGCACTTCACCGGTAACATATTGAACGCCATTGGCAGCACCGCCTGTTCGCGTCGTGCGTACTGCTGCATATTCACCGTTGTAGGAATAAATGCCAGAGTCGGGCAAATTTGGTGCTGCACCCAATCGTTGTGCCCCGGCACCACCAAAGCCAAATCCGATGTATTCATCCGTTCCTGTGGCTGCGACCTGCGAATTACCTGAATCAGAGCGCCGGAATACAGCGAAGTACTGCAATTCGTTGCTGCCCGCAGTAGGCGCGCTTTGATAGGCATCAAACCCGTTTGAAAACTTCTCGGTTGTGATCCGCTCATAGGCGTTGTCGGGATCATCAAACGGAATGTTGTTGATGGTTAATGTATCACTGCCTGGATCATAGGCGATATTGTTCAGCGACAGAGCAGTGTTGTCCGTGTTCAAATATCTTGATCCAGAACTGGTGTCGGCGTCGTCTTCAACTGCGTTGCCAAAAGGTGCAGGTCCACTGCCGCAAGCGGTAAGCCCTAGCCCAAGCGCAAGTCCCATCCATAGATGTTTCACGATTATCTGCCCTCAATTTGTCGTTTTTATTTTTTTCCACCCTCACAAAACGACCCATAGGTTGTCAACGACGCAAGCCAAACCCATGAAAATAAGTGAAAAGTGCATCCCAAACGCAATACCGCATATGGCGGTTCCGTGGGTCATTCTGCGCAGATATAGTGCAAAGCGAATCTAACGCATAAAAACACCCATCCAAGGACGCGCCCATGCCCCTCTCGCCCGACCAACAAACCGAAATCGACGAACAGCGCGCCAACCCGCAGCAAACTTTGCGCGCGGTAAGCCCGGGGATGGAGCAGCACCTGTACAAAGCACTGCCTGTATTGGACCACGGATTTGTCCGCGTCATTGACTATATGGGCGATGATGCTGCGATCTGTCAGGCCGCGCGGGTATCCTATGGCAAAGGCACCAAGTCGGTGCAGAACGACGAAGGGTTGATCCGCTATCTGATGCGCCACTGGCATTCGACGCCGTTTGAGATGTGCGAAATCAAGCTGCACGTCAAATTGCCTGTGTTCGTTGCGCGCCAGTGGATCCGCCACCGTACCGCCAATGTGAACGAATACTCTGCCCGCTATTCGATCCTAGACCGCGAATTCTATATCCCCGCCCCCGAACACGTGAACGCGCAATCCGTGGTGAACAATCAGGGCCGGGGTGGTGTGCTGGAAGGGGCCGAGGCCGC